>SKHK01000105.1 GCA_007117005.1 Paracoccaceae bacterium | reverse complement strand
TGCAGGGGCCCGCCCGCGCCGTGATGGGCGCAGGCGCCGCGTGCATTGCCCTCGGCGTGCCGGAACCACGGCTGGACCGCGCGCCAGTCCCAGCCCTCGGCGCCTGCATCCGCCCAGGCGTCATAATCAGACGGATGGCCCCGGATATAGAGCATGGCGTTGATCGCCGAGGATCCGCCCAGACCCTTGCCGCGCGGCTGGAACCCGCGCCGCCCGTTCAGCCCGGGCTGCGGCACCGTCCACAGCGCCCAGTTGTTGATCTTCGGCCGGCCGGAGATCATGCCCGCCACCATTGCCGGGGCGCGCACCAGAAAGCCCGCGCCGCTGCCCCCGGCCTCGATCAGGCAGACGGTGACGGACGGGTCCTCTGACAGCCGCGCGGCCAGCACGCAGCCGGCAGAGCCGCCACCGATGATGACATAGTCATGGTCCATGGCGCCTTCCTCCCCCTTTGCCTCCTGGCCTTGCAGGCCTCGGTACAGGCGTAGCCCGAAACGGACGGCAGCCAAAGCGCAAAGATAACGCCCAAACGCAACGGCGCCCCGGGATGACCCCGGGGCGCCGCTTCTTTCAGGTCAGGGCCGGATCAGCCGCGGCCGAAGTCCGGATAGGCCTCCATGCCCAGCTCGACCTTGTCCAGCCCGGTCATCTCGGCTTCCTCGCTGACGCGGATGCCCATGGCGGCCTTGATGATGAACCACACGATGGCAGAGGTCACGATGGCAAAGGCACCGATGGCCAGGATGCCGACGATCTGCGTGCCGATGTTGGCGTCACCGTTCGACAGGACCACGGCAAGCGTGCCCCAGATGCCGGCGAACAGGTGCACCGGCACGGCGCCGACCACATCGTCGATCTTCAGCTTGTCCAGCAGCGGCACGGTCACCACGACGATGATCCCGCCGATGGCGCCGATGATGGTGGCCAGGCCCAGGCCGGGCTCCAGCGGTTCGGCGGTGATGGCGACCAGACCGCCCAGCGCGCCGTTCAGCATCAGCGTCAGGTCGGATTTGCCGTACATCAGCTTGGTCAGGATCAGCGCGGCGATCACCCCGCCACCGGCGGCGGCGTTGGTGTTGGCCATGACGCGGGCGACATTGGCCACCGCATCGGCCGTGCCCATCGCCAGTTCCGAGCCGCCGTTGAAGCCGAACCAGCCCATCCACAGGATGAACACACCCAGTGTGGCCAGCGCCAGGTTCGAGCCCGGGATCGGGTTGACCTTGCCGTCCGGCCCGTATTTGCCCTTGCGTGCGCCCAGGATGATGGCGCCGGTCAGCGCGGCCCAGCCGCCCACCGAATGCACGATGGTCGAGCCCGCGAAATCGGCAAAGCCCATCTCGTCCAGCCAGCCTTCGCCCCAGGTCCAGGAGGCCTGGATCGGGTAGATCAGACCAGTCAGGACGACCACGAAGACCAGGAAGGAGCCCAGCTTGATCCGCTCTGCCAGCGCACCCGAGACGATGGAGGCAGTGGTGGCGCAGAACATCAGCTGAAAGAAGAAGTCCGAGCCGACAGAGGCGTATTCGGCATCATCGACCTCGTCGATGGTCACATCCACTGCTTCCAGAACGGTAGGGCTGATGGCGCCAAACCAGCCTTCGAAGATCCAGCCATCGCCCGGATACATCAGGTTGAAGCCGATGATGTAGTACATGAAGCCCGCAATGGCGAAGAGGCCCATGTTCTTCGTCAGCTGCATGGTCACGTTCTTGGAGCGGACGAACCCGGCCTCGAGCATGGCAAAACCGGCGGCCATCCAGAATACCAGGATACCGCTGATGATGAACAGCAGCGTGTTGAACACAAAGGCCTGCTCGGTGGCGAGGGCGGCCAGCGAGGCGGCGGCGTCGAATGCCTCGACTGCTTCCTCCGCGTCCTGCGCATGGGCCATGACGGGCGTCAGCAGCGCCACGCTTGCGGCCAGAATGGCGTGTTTCAGTTTCATCTTGATCCTACCCCTTTGGATTGAGCCGTTCACAGCGCGTCATCGCCGGCTTCGCCAGTGCGCACGCGGGTGGCCGCGGCCAGATCCAGCACGAACACCTTGCCGTCGCCGATCTTGCCGGTGCGTGCGGTCTTCGCCAGCGTTTCGACCACCTGGTCGGCCATGCTGTCCGTCACCGCGATTTCCAGTTTCACCTTCGGCACGAAATTCACGGCGTATTCGGCGCCGCGATAGATTTCGGTATGCCCGGACTGGGCGCCAAAGCCCTTGATTTCCGTGACCATCATGCCGCGCACGCCGATGGCGGTGAGCGCCTCGCGCACCTCCTCCAGCTTGAACGGCTTGATCGTTGCGATGATGTATTTCACGTCTTGCCCCCTATGATGCGCCGCGCCGCGCGGGCCGGTCGCGTCTTCTTGCTGCTTCACCGTCAGACGCCTGATGCCGACGTCATGGCGCAATCACGGCGCGGTCAGGGGCAAAGCGCAACGCCGCGCGCCGCGCTGCGGCGGGGCTGATCCGAAATAGATGCTCAATTTTTGCACTAATGCGCCGCTTTGCTTAAAATACAGGCACCAAAGGAAGCCGAATCGCCGTTCGCGCGGTCTCCACAAAGGGTGCGAGGCGCAGTATGCTGCGGATGCAGGCAACGATAGGAACGGCTATCGGACATGAGCAGGTCAGGACAGCGGAGGCCGCCTATTGTGGCTGACAGACGCGCGCCCACGGGGGCGACCGCACCCCGGCGCGGCGGGCCGGAACGACGTGGGCGCCCGGCGCGGCCGGCTCGTCGGCGCAATTTCCTGATCCGCTGGGTAACGGGGCTGTTGCGGTTTCTGTGGCGTGTCGTCTGGGGGGTGGCGTGGCGCGTGACGGCCGTGGTGGCGCTGGTGCTGGCCGGGGCGACCTTTTACTTCTATTCCACACTGCCGGAACTGGGCGAACTGATTGACGGCCGCTCGCGCGGGTCGGTCACGATGATCGATGCCGACGGCCAGGTCTTTGCCTGGCGGGGCGAGACCTTTGGCGGCCTGATCACCACCGAGACCGCATCCGAGCATCTGGTCAATGCCATCATCGCCACCGAGGATCGCCGCTTCTGGTGGCATTTCGGCGTCTCGCCGCGTGGCATCGCCGGGGCGGTCCGATCCAACCTTGCCGCCGGACGGGGGCCGTTTTCCGGCGCGGGCGGGTCGACCATCACCCAGCAGGTGGCCAAGCTGCTGTGCCTGGGCCGCCCCTTCGACCCGTCCGAATGGGCCAGCGAGGCCGAATACGAGGCCGATTGCCGCCGCGGCAGCGTCTGGCGGAAATTGCAGGAACTGCCCTATGCCTTTGCGCTGGAACTGCGCTATTCAAAGGCGGAGATCCTGACGCTTTACATGAACCGCGCCTTTCTTGGCGCCGGTGCGCGCGGGTTCGAGGCCGCTGCCCAGCGCTATTTCGGCCGCTCGGCGTCAGAGGTCGGCCCGGCGGAATCGGCGATGCTGGCCGGGCTGCTGGTAGCGCCCTCGCTATACGCGCCGACACGCAACCTGCAGCGCGCGCAGGACCGGGCCAATGTGGTCATCGGCCTGATGGCGCGGGAGGGCTTTCTGGACGAGGCCGAAATCGCCGAGGCGCGCGCCTATCCCGCCACGCTGTCACCCGCCGCACAGGCCCGCACGGGCGGTTTTTTCGCCGACTGGATCATGCAGAGCGGCCCGGCCTATCTGACCCGTGAGACCACCGAGGATGTGCTGATCCAGACCACGCTGGACCAGCGCATCCAGAACGCGGCGGAAGCGGCGCTGGCCCATGTCTTCGACACGCGCGTGCGTGAAGGCTCGCAGGCGCAGGCGGCGATCGTGGTGATGGATGCCGACGGGGCGGTTCGCGCCATGGTGGGCGGACGACAGCATGTGCCCGGCGGGTTCAACCGCGCCACCCAGGCGCGGCGGCAGACGGGGTCTGCCCTCAAGCCCTTTGTCTATGCGCTGGCCATGGAACTGGGGTTCGAACCCTATGACATGGTGGATGATGCCCCGCTGACCATCGACATCCGCGGCTCCGGCCCCTGGAGCCCGCGCAATTACACCAACGAATTCCGCGGCATGATGTCCATCGCCGAGGCCTTTGCGCGGTCGCAGAACATTCCCGCCGTGCGCATATCCGAATCGATGGGCCGTGCCGATGTGCGCCGCGCGGCCAATGCCTTTGGCCTGCAGGCGGAACTGGCGGACGGGCCGGCCCTGGCGCTGGGGTCCAGCGAATCGACGCTGCTGGACATGACCGCGGCCTATGCCGGCATCCTGAACGGCGGCTCATCGGTGCGGCCCTATGGTTTCACCGCGCTGACCCTGGCCGGCGAGCGTGAGCCGCTGATGGGTATCGGCGGCGGCATCGCCGAGCGGGTGATTTCGGAAGAGGCCGCAATGCGGCTGACCTGGATGATGACCCAGGTGCTGGAGGCGCCCTATGGCACCGGCCGGCGCGCGCGGCTGCCGGACGGGCGGCAGGCGGCGGGCAAGACCGGCACCACCCAGGGCGCGCGCGATGCCTGGTTCACCGGTTTCACCGCCGATTACGTCGTCGGCGTCTGGATGGGCAATGACGACAACACGCCGCTGACCGGCGTCACCGGGGGCGGGCTGCCCGCGGCGATCTGGCGCGAGACGATGGTGCGCGTCCATGAGGGCACGCCGCTGCGGCCCTTGCCGATGATCGTGCCCGAACGCCCGGAACTGGAACCGCCGGCCAGCCGCAGCCCGGCCCCCGGCGCCCGCCACGGCCAGGAACCCGCCGAGCCCGGCACCGGCTTGGGCGATGCGATCCGCGATATCATCGGCGGTATCCTGGGGAATTGAGCAGCCGGGCGCGCCCTGCGATCAGGGGGCGTCGCCGCGCGCCTGCCGGCCGGCCCGCCCCCCGCGCCGGCGC
>SKHK01000289.1 GCA_007117005.1 Paracoccaceae bacterium | reverse complement strand
GGTGGGTGGGCGTCGGGGCCGCCGCGCGCCTGCGCGCCACGCCGGCCCTGCGCCTCAGACCCATTTCGCCAGCGGCGGCAGGCTCATCAGCACCGCATTCGCGTCATGCCCCGTCGCCAGCCCGAATTTCGTGCCCCGGTCATAGACCAGGTTGTATTCGGCATAGAGGCCGCGATGGACAAGCTGCACATCCTTTTCGCCCGCGCCGAAATCCTGCACCCGGCGCTTTTCCACCAGCGGGCAGAAGGCGGGCAGAAAGGCCGCGCCCACCGCCCGGGTAAAGGCGAAATCGGCGTCCCAGCTGTCGCCTTCCGCCCCGCCGGTGTTCAGATCGTCATAAAATATCCCGCCCACGCCCCGCGCCCGGCCACGGTGGGGGATGAAGAAATACTCGTCCGCCCAGGCCTTGAACCGGTCGTAATAGCCCGGGTCATGCGCATCGCAGGCCGCCTGCATCTGCGCATGGAAATGTGCCGTGTCTTCGGCGTATTCGATGCAGGGGTTCAGGTCGGCCCCGCCGCCGAACCACCAGGCATGCGGTGTCCAGAACATCCGCGTGTTCATGTGCACCGCCGGGCAATGCGGGTTCTGCATATGCGCCACGAGGCTGATGCCCGAGGCCCAGAACCGCGGGTCCCCCTCCATCCCCGGCACGCCGCGTGCGGCCATCGCCGCCTGCGCCTGCGCGCCCAGTTCGCCATGCACGGTAGAGATATTCACCCCCACCTTTTCGAACACCCGGCCGCCGCGCATCACGCTCATCAGCCCGCCGCCGCCCGCGCCGCCGTCGCGCTCGGTCGGCGTGACCTCGAACCGGCCCGGCGCCGCATCGGCCATCGGCCCCTCGGCATGGCTGTCCTCCAGCGCCTCGAAGGCGCCGACGATACTGTCGCGCAACTCGCGGAACCATCCGGCGGCCTCGGCCTTGCGGGTTTCGAAATCGGTGTCCTGGGTCAGAGTATCGGGCATGCGGGCCTCCGGTTTGCCCTGATTGTCTAGCAAGGCTGACAGAGCCTTGCCAGCCCCGTCCGGGCCTTGCCCGGTCCGTGATCCCGTTCCTGTGCCGGTTCGTGGTGCGGGGGCAACCGGCTCAGCAAGCCCAGTCGAAGCGCATCTGCAGGAAATCGAGTTGCGCATTGCCGGTGCCGAAATTGAAGCCACCGAACCATTCCTCGAAGCCGATGATGAAGGGGCTGAAGGCCAGAACGCCCTGCGCGGGATTGATGGTGCCGCCGATATGGTTGGGCAGATGGTCCTCGGCCCAGGGCTGCAGCACGGGCAGCGCGTCCGACTTCGGGTCGTCCAACTCCGGGTCTTCGGGAAAGATCCAGCGCGGCTGGTAACCCAGTTCCGAGGGTTCATCGAAGACTTCGGCCGGCGGGATGCCGGCATTGGGGTCAAGGCGGCGCGCGCGGCGGGTGATCGCGCGGTGCCAGTCCGGCCGGGGTTCAGGCCGGCCGCCCATCAGCGGGTGGTGATAGCTGTCGAACTGCGCCGCACCCCAGAAGGCAGCCGCGCTGCCGATGGTCAGCCAGCGGGGGCGGTTCTCGGTCAGCAGCCAGCGATTCGCGCCCATCTCGGGCGGCGGGCACCAGGGGCTGCGGAATTCAGCCTCGGTCAGCAGGATCACGGCATAGGCATAATCCAGCACATCGGTCATCCGATGCAGCCGCGGATGGGCGCTGGCGGCGCGCTTTCGGAACGGCGCAAGCGACGGATCATCCGCGCCACCGGCCTCTTGCCCGAGGATCGCAGCCGCCAGGGCCGGCTGGCGCGTGACCGGGCCCTCGACTTGCTCGGCTGCGGTAGCGAAGAAGCTCAGCGCCACGACCCCGGGGCCATGAATGCGGTAATCCTCGGGCAGCTCCAGAGTGAAGCCATGCATCAACGGATAGCCGGTCAGCGGGTCCAGCGGCCATTGTTCAGGCGTGATCCCCGGCGGCAGGCCAAAGACCCAGCCCTGGTTGCACGCCGGATCGACATCCCGCGCCGCGATCTCGAGGTCATAGGCGCGCATCCCGTCCCGCGGTTGCAGCGCTGCGGGCAGGGAGAGGGCGCCATCGGTGGCGTCGGGATCGTCGAAGGCGATGCCATCGACCCGCCCGTCGATCTCGGTCACGATGACATGCAGGCCCCCGAAAGTGTCCCCGAAAGCGCCACTGGCAACGCGCCCGGCGTGGTGGATCATCCCCTCGGCAGTCCCATCCGACAGCGGCGGCAGGACCGAGACATCCATCAGCGCGCCCAGCGCCTCGGCGATGGGCGCGCCGGTGCGCAGTGGTCCGGTCAGGATGCCGGGCGGGAAATCCGGCCAGATTTCGATCCGGCCGATCCTGTCGCCCTCGGCCAGGCTGATCGTGGCGCGTATCGTGCCGGTATCGGGATCGAAAAACCGGATCAGGCCGGCGGGAGAATCCAGCAGATCGAGCAGGAAAAACTGCATGATGCCATTCGCCTCGGCCAGACTCATGCCGGGCCGCAGGCGGGGCAGAAGGCCCAGGTCGATGTCATCCATTTTCTGACATATCCTTGCGCAAGAGGGTGGCGTCTGTCTATCGGAACCGATCCACCAACCGCTGCAGGGGCGAGCGGGTGTCGGGTGCCTGTTCTGGGGCCTGTTCTGGTGCCGGTCTTGCTGCCGGTCTTGCTGCCTGTTCTGCCGGCTTTTCCGGCGCGCGGCTTGCCGCCGGGGTGGCCGGTGCGGGCGCGGTGGGCCTGTCATTGCCGCCGGCCCGGCCGGCCCTGCCGGCATTGCGCGGCGGCGCGGTGCGCGCGGCGACGGCGTTCAGAAACCGCGGCCCGTCGCCCGCGGCCAGCGCCGGGGCGCCATCGCCGATCCCGCGCAGCAGGTCGTCCAGCCAGTCGGCATCAGCGCGGGCGAAATCATGCAGCACATAGGCCGAGACCAGATCCTTGCGCCCCGGATGGCCGATGCCCAGCCGCACGCGCGCGAAATCCGCATCCAGATGCGCGATGATCGACCGCAGCCCGTTATGGCCGGCCGCCCCCCCGCCCTGTTTCAGCCGGCATTTGCCGGGGGCAAGGTCCAGTTCGTCGTGAAAGACGCACAGCGCGTCACTGCCCAGCTTGAAGAAGCGCGCCGCCTCGCCCACCGCCTGGCCCGATCGGTTCATGTAGCCCTGCGGCTTGATCAGCATGATCTTCTCGCCGCCCAGCCGCCCCTCGGTGACCAGCGCCTGAAACCGCGCGCGCCAAGGCGAGAAACCGTGATCGGCGGCGATGCGATCCAGCGCCATGAAGCCGATATTGTGGCGGTTGCCGGCATATTGCGCCCCGGGATTGCCAAGGCCGGTCCAGAGTTTCATGGCAGGGCTCCTTGCTGCGGGGGCGTGCGCCGAACGGGCGGGGTCACCCGTGGCGGCCGTTGCATGAGTATTTGAAGCAAGATGAAGGGGCGGAGCGGGTCAAGGTCAAGACGTCGGCGCCCTCTCGCAGCGCCGAAAAGGCCACGCCGTGGGCGCATGAGAAAAGGCCCCATCCGGGCGGGACGGGGCCTTTTGCCTGTGCTGCGGACAGGTGCGAGGGTTGCTTCGTCACAACCCGAACGCCACCGTGATTGCGGCGTTCAGCCTTCGGTCTGTTCGCCTTCGCTTTCGGCGGCGCCGTCGTCATCGTCTTCGCCGCTATCGGCCGTCAGCGCGCGCGGGGCGGCCAGATTGGCGATCACGAAGTTGCGGTCCACGGTGGGCCGGGCGCCGCTGGGCAGGGTGATGTCGTTGATATGGATGACATCGCCGATCTGCAGGCCGGTCAGGTCCGCAGTGATCTTTTCGGGGATGTCGCCGGCGATCACGCTCAGCTCCACTTCCTGCCGGACCACGGTCAGCGTGCCGCCCCTCTTCAGGCCCGGCGCCTTCTCGTGGTTGATGAATTCCACGTTGATGAAGAGCTTGATGCGCGAGGTGCGGCGCAGGCGCATCAGGTCGACATGCGTCGGCAGGTCCTTGATCACGTCGCGCTGCACGCCGCGGCAGATCACGCGCACGTCGTCATGGCCCTCGACCTTCAGGTTCCACAGCCTGGACAGGAAGCGGCCTTCCTTCAGCTTCTTCAGCAGATAGTTGTAGTTCATGTCGATGGCCAGCGGTTCCGCACCGCTACCATAGACCACGCCAGGTACCTTGCCTTCGCGGCGAGATTGACGGGCGGCCCCCTTGCCTGTCCCCGTGCGTACCTCGGCGATCAGATCGGGGATCTCATCAGCCATGTCGGTTACTCCAGTTTGACACGTTTCTTCATGCGCTCCTCCAAGGGGGATCGCGCATGAACGGGCCGCATAGACCGAATCGGGGGGGAAGGGAAGGGGGCATGGCTTGCCGGTGGCGCGGGGGCGTGGTTTGGTGGCGGGCCTCCAGCACGGGTTTGACGTGAGTATCCGCACCACATCCCTGCCTGCCGTCTTCCTGCCGCTGGCCGTGTCGCGCGCGCCGGTGGCCGGGTTCATGGCGATGGGCGTGGTCTGGGGCGCGCTGATGGCGGCGATGCCGGATATCAAGGCGCAGCTGGGTGTCGGCGACGGCGCGCTGGGGGGGTTGCTGCTGACCGCCTCGCTGGCGGCGATCGCCATGATGTTCGCCGCGCCGCGGCTGGGCAGCCTGCTGGGCCCGGCCGCGCTGCCGCTGGGCACGGCGGTGATGGGTCTGGCGGTGATGCTGCCGGCGCAGGATTTCGGCCCGGCCTTCTTTGTTGGGGCGATGCTGGTCATGGGCGGGTCATCCGGCGCGGCCGAGGTCTGGTTCAACGCCCGCATCAGCACGTTGGAAAGCATCGACCGCGGCGGCGGGCGACGTCTGGCGCTGATGAACCTGAACCATGCGCTTTATTCCTTTGCCTATGCCGGGGCGGCGGCGCTGACCGGGGTGCTGCGCGCTGCGGGCTGGTCGCCGGCCGCCGCGCTGGCCGCCG
>SKHK01000138.1 GCA_007117005.1 Paracoccaceae bacterium | reverse complement strand
GGGCGAGACCGGCATGGTGGAGCTGCGCGGGCCGAATGTCTTTCAGGGCTACTGGCAGATGCCGGAAAAGACCGCGGCAGAGATGCGGGCGGACGGGTTCTTCGTCAGCGGCGATCTGGGGCGGCTGGACGCGGACGGCTATCTGCAGATCGTCGGCCGGCAGAAGGATCTGATCATCGCGGGCGGCTACAACATCTACCCCAAGGAGGTGGAGCTGGTGCTGGATGCCCTGTCCGGCGTTCTGGAAAGCGCGGTGATCGGCGTGCCGCATCCGGATCTGGGCGAGGCGGTGCTGGCCGTGCTGGTGCCGCAGCCGGGCGCGGCGCTGGAGCCGGACGCGGTGATGACGGCGATGCAGGGCGCCCTGGCGCGATTCAAGCAGCCGCGCGCGGTGGAGCTGGTGCCGGAACTGCCGCGCAACACGATGGGCAAGGTGCAGAAGGCGGCGCTGCGGGCGCGCTTTGCCGGGCGGTTCGCGGCCGACTGAGGGCGCAGGGGGCGCTGCCCCCTCTTGGCCTGCGGCGAATTCACCCCCGGAGTATTTTAAGCGAGATGAAGACGGGCAGGCAGGGCATGATCACGCGGGAACACCGGAAGGGCGACGCCGACAGCGTGGCGCTTTATTCGCCGTGCCTGCGCTATCGGTATGCGCTGACGCGGGTCTGGGATGCGGGCGGCAGGCGGGTGCTGTTCGTCATGCTCAACCCCTCGACCGCGACGGAGGTGCAGAATGACCCGACGGTGGAGCGCTGTGAACGCCGCGCGCGGGCGTTGGGGTTCGGTGCCTTTCGCGTCTGCAACATCTTTGCCTTTCGTGCCACCGATCCGCGGGTGATGCGGGCCGAACCGGACCCGGTGGGCCCAGCGAATGATGCAGCGATCGGCGAGGGGGCGGGCTGGGCTGATACGGTCATCTGTGCCTGGGGTACGCATGGCGCGCATCTGGGCCGCGGCCCGGCTGTGGAGCGGCTGTTGCGGACATCGGGGCGGCCGCTCTTTCATCTGGGGCTCAGCCAGGCGGGGCATCCGAAGCACCCGCTCTACATCGGCTATGCCCAACCGCCCTTGCCCTGGGAAAAGGGCGCGGCGCAGTGACTGCGTCAGTTGTGCCGAAAACCGGCGACGAGGCGTCGCAAACGGTGTTCACGCCGCGACGCCAACTGCCTATGCAGAGGCAGCAGACGCCACCCACGCCAGCAGGAGACCGGCATGGCCTTCAAGAGTGATATCGAGATTGCCCGCGAGGCATCGAAGCAGCCGATCCAGCAGGTAGGCGACAAGCTGGGGATCCCGGCAGAGCATCTACTGCCCTATGGCCATGACAAGGCCAAGATCGGGCAGGCGTTCATCGACAGTCTGGCCGAGCGGCCCGACGGCAAGCTGATCCTGGTCACCGCGATCAACCCCACGCCTGCGGGCGAGGGCAAGACCACCACCACCGTCGGCCTGGGCGACGGGCTGAACCGGATCGGCAAGCGCGCGGCGATCTGCATTCGGGAGGCCAGCCTGGGGCCGAATTTCGGCATGAAGGGCGGCGCGGCCGGGGGCGGCTATGCGCAGGTGGTGCCGATGGAAGAGATGAACCTGCATTTCACCGGCGATTTCCACGCCATCACCGCCGCGCACAACCTGCTGGCGGCGATGATCGACAACCATATCTATTGGGGCAATGCGCTGGAGATCGACGAGCGGCGCATCGTCTGGCGCCGGGTGATGGACATGAACGACCGCGCGCTGCGCGATGTGGTGGTGGGCCTGGGCGGCGTGTCCAACGGCTTTGCCCGCCAGACCGGGTTCGACATCACGGTGGCATCAGAGGTCATGGCGATCCTGTGTCTGGCGCGCGATCTGGCGGACCTGCAGGTGCGGCTGGGCGCTATCGTGGTGGCCTATCGGCGTGACAAGACGCCGGTCTATGCGCGCGACCTGAAGGCCGATGGCGCCATGACGGTGCTCTTGCGCGACGCCATGCAGCCCAATCTGGTGCAGACGCTGGAAAACAACCCGGCCTTCGTGCATGGCGGGCCGTTTGCCAATATCGCGCATGGCTGCAATTCGGTGATCGCCACGCGCACGGCGCTGAAACTGGCCGATTACGTGGTCACCGAGGCCGGGTTCGGCGCCGACCTGGGGGCAGAGAAGTTCTTTGACATCAAGTGCCGCAAGGCCGGGCTGAACCCGGCTGCCGCAGTGATCGTGGCAACGGTGCGGGCAATGAAAATGAACGGCGGCGTGGCCAAGGCCGATCTTGGCGCCGAGGATGTGGCGGCGGTGGAACGCGGCTGCCCCAACCTGGGCCGCCACATCGCCAATGTGAAGGGCTTTGGCGTGCCGGTGGTGGTTGCGATCAACCATTTCCATTCCGACACCGAGGCCGAGATCGCCGCCGTGCAGGCCTATGTCGCCGAGCAGGGGGCCGAGGCGATTGTCTGCCGCCACTGGGCCGAGGGCAGCGCCGGGGTGGAGGCGCTGGCCCAGCGCGTGGCGGAACTGGCCGATAGCGGGGCCTCGGCCTTTGCGCCGCTTTATCCTGACGATATGGGGCTGTTCGAAAAGATCGAGACGATCGCCAAGCGTATCTATCACGCCGACGAGGTGCTGGCCGACAAGGCGATCCGCGATCAGCTGCGCGCCTGGGAGGCGGCGGGCTATGGCGATTACCCGGTCTGCATGGCCAAGACGCAATATTCGTTCTCGACCGACCCCAATCTGCGCGGCGCGCCGACTGGGCATAGCGTGCCGATCCGCGAGGTGCGGCTGTCGGCCGGGGCCGGGTTCATCGTGGTGATCTGCGGCGAGATCATGACCATGCCGGGCCTGCCGCGCGCGCCTGCGGCCGAGAGCATCCGCATCGGCGAGGCGGGTTTCGTGGAAGGCTTGTTCTGAGGCCGGGTGACGGGGCTGCCGGCGGCGGGGGCATCGAGCCCCCTTCGCCGCCGGCCTGCGGCCTTGAGTATTTGAGGCAAGATGAACGGGCAGGCGCATCGGGGCTGGTGGCCTGTGCCGGATTGATGAGGTATCGCCGCAATGTGGCGCGGCAAAAGGGGACTGGCATGAGTGCGGCGATCATCGACGGCAAGGCCTTTGCGGCGCGGGTGCGGGCGCAGGTGGCCGAGGGCGTGGCGGCGCTGGCCGGGCACGGGATCGTGCCCGGGCTGGCGGTGGTGCTGGTGGGCGAGGACCCGGCAAGCCAGGTCTATGTGCGGTCCAAGGGCCGGCTGACGGTCGAGGTGGGGATGCAGTCCTTCGAGCATCGCCTGCCGGCGGACACGGGCGAGGACACGCTGCTGGATCTGATCGCGCAGCTGAACGCGGACCCGGCAGTGAACGGGGTTCTGGTGCAACTGCCCTTGCCGGGGCATCTGAACAGCGATCTGGTGATAAACGCCATCGACCCGGCCAAGGATGTGGACGGGTTCCATATTTCGAATGTGGGCCTGCTGGGCACGGGCCAGAAGGCGATGGTGCCCTGCACGCCGCTGGGCTGCCTGATGATGCTGCGCGATCATCTGGGCTCGCTTTCGGGGCTGGAGGCGGTGGTGCTGGGGCGGTCGAACATCGTGGGCAAGCCGATGGCGCAACTGCTGCTGGGCGACAGCTGCACGGTGACGGTCGCGCATTCCCGCACGCGCGATCTGCCCGATGTCTGTCGCCGGGCGGATATTCTGGTGGCCGCCGTGGGCCGGCCGCAGATGGTGCCGGGCGACTGGATCAAGCCGGGCGCGACGGTGATCGATGTGGGCATCAACCGGGTGGCGCATGAGGGCGGCACGCGGCTGGTGGGCGATGTCGATTTCGACAGCGCGGCGGCGGTGGCCGGGGCGATTACCCCGGTGCCGGGCGGGGTGGGGCCGATGACGATTGCCTGCCTGCTGGCCAATACGCTGACCGCCACCTGCCGCGCACATGGCCTGGCGGAACCAGAGGGGCTGACGGCCTGAGGCGCATCACGGCGCCGGGTCGACCGGGACCATGGTGCCTTGCAGGATGGCGATGGTCTTGCGCAGCGTGCCGGTGATCGCCACCACCTCGGCGCGCACCACGCTCAGGCGGCGGCCGGGTTTGACCACTTCGCCCACAGCCTCGAACCGTTCGCCCAGCGCGGGGGACAGAAGGTTGATCTTGATCTCCGCCGTCATCACCTCGCGCCCCTCTGGCATCAGCGACAGCGCAGCATAGCCGGCCGCCGTATCGCCGATGCCGAAGGCCAGCGCCGCATGCCCCGCCCCGTGCTGCTGGCGCACGCCCGGCAGCAGGGGCGCGCTGATCACGGCGCGGCCACCCGAGGCGGAAACCAGTGTCGCCCCGAATGTTGCCATCATCGTCTGCCGGTCGAAACTGGCCTGCAGACGCGGGGCAATGGGGCTGTCGGGCATGGCGTTTTCCTGTGTGGCGGCTGCGATACCCGCATCAAGCCCCGGCTGCCACGGCCCGGCAAGCCGGACCTGGCGTTACTTTACGATAACCTCGTCGCTGACGAACATGTTCGCCCAGGCGCGATCGATCAGGGCGGGCGTCATGTGAAGGGGCTTGCCCTCGAACTGGCAGATCGAGATCATCTGGTCGATCAGGAATACCGGCTGGTAATTGGCGTAGATGTTGTCGATCGACGGATACTTGTTTTCCAGCAGATGGATCAGCGCATCCTCGTTCAGGGGAATCCGCCGCTTGCGCGCGACAAGGGCGAAGATCTTCAGGAAATCCTCCTGGTCCGGCCCGTCGATCTTGATCTTGAAGAAGATGCGGCGCAGCGCGGCCTGATCGAATATCTCATTGGGGTGGAAGTTGGTGGAAAAGATCACCAGCGTGTCGAAAGGGACAAGGAACTTTTCGCCCGATTGCAGCGACAGGATATCGTAATTCATCTCCATCGGCACGATCCAGCGGTTGATGAGCGCCTGCGGCGGCTCCTCCTGCCGGCCAAGGTCATCGACGATGAAGACCCCGCCCGTGGCCTTGAACTGCAAGGGCGCCTGATAGGTGCGCGCCGCAGCGTTGTATTTCAGCTCCAGCATGTCCAGCGTCAACTCGCCCCCGGTCATCACCGTGGGGCGTTCGCACAGCACATAGCGGGGATCATGGCGTTGGCTGCTGAGCCGCAGGCGGTTGCCGGTCTCGGCCGGTTCCGGCACCCGGTTATGCACGACCGGGTCGAAGACGGCGATGACCTGGCCCGCATGGGTCACGGCATGAGGGACATAGATGTGATCGCCCAGCGCGTCACGAATACCGTTGGCGATGGAGGACTTTCCGTTGCCCGGCGGGCCGTACAGCAGAATCGACCGGCCCGAGGTCACCGCGGGGCCCAGGGTGGACATCACCCCCTGCGGCAGGATCAGATCGCCCATCGAGCGCTGCAGTTCATCGCGCGTCAGCTTGATGTTGCGGACCGACTGGCGGCCGACCTGCTGGGCGTAATCATCCAGCGGCACTGGCATCGGCCCGTAATATTCGGACAACGAAAGGGCAGCGAGTGCATGGCGCTTGCCGGCCTCGGTCAGTTGAAAGCCCATTTCCTTCGATTCGGAATTGGCATGCAGGGTGCCGGTCACCTCCAGCAGATGCTCGCCCCGGGCGGCATCGATCAGGGTCTGGGTCTGCGCAAAGGGCAGGCAGATCGCCTTGGAAATTTCCGACGTGGTGCTGAGCGAGCGGCGATAAATGGTCTTCATCAGGATATCGCGCATCAGCGTCAGCGGCAGGTTGTTATCCTCCAGCTTTGCCGGCACCGGCGGCGGGGTGGCGCCCTTTGCATCCGTCATCACGTTCATGGCAACGCTCCTGCATCAGAACGGGCAGGGCCCGTCAACTGCCATACATGCTGGCCAAAGCCAGATAAAAGATTAACGCGGGTCCCAGCGCGAGCCCCATCGGAAATTCCCGCCGTTCCCAGCTTTCCCAATGCGGCGCCAGCCGGCGCAGCGGGGTGATGCGGCGGGCCAGCCTGTGCGCGATGAAGGCACTTACGATCACCGCGCCAAAGAGCGCCAGAAAAAGCCGCAGGTCGCCCAGCGCCACAAAAGGCGCCATCGCGGCGGCGAATTTGGCATCCCCGGCGCCGAAGCCGCCGGTCAGGCTGAGGACGAAGCCGATGACCAGCACCACCGCGAAATGCACCCATGACCAGCCCCAATCGGCCAGCGGCAGGGTAAGGACCCCCACCACCGCAAAGACGATCAGCAGTGCCAGCACCGCCATGTTGGGAATACGCATGGATTTCAGGTCACTATAGACCACCCACAGGGCAACGGGGGTGGCAAAGACCAGCAGCCACAGCGCGGAAGTGGCGGATTGCGACATCACCATTGCCGTCCTCCGCCCCTAGCCCAGCGCGCGCAGTGCCAGCACCGCGGGCTCGAAATGCTGCGGATGGGTGGCGATGGCCTCTTCCAGCAGCGCGCGGCCGACGGCGACATCATTCTGCCGGATCGCGGCCAGCGCCATCGTGTGCAGAAGCTGCGCGCGTTCGGTCTGGGTCATCTCCATCACCGGCAATTCGTAGCGGCGCTGCGCGGCGCGGGCCAGGACAAGGTTGTTCTTTGCGGTGAACATGGTGGGGTCATGGCGCAGGGCATCGGCGAACAGGCGTTCGGCGGCGCGCGGTTCGCCCCGCGTCAGGCGCGAGAAGCCCCAGTTGTTCAGCACTCCCGCCGGGCGCGGCGTCAGGCCGGCCGCGACCTCGTAGAAATGGTCCGCGCGGTCCCATTGTTCGCGCGAATCCGCCAGCATGGCCTCCAGCCGGTAGCGCTGATAGGTTTCATGCGTGGGGGGGATGGCATCCAGCGTGGCGCGCGCCTCGTCCCAGTTGCTGGCGCGGATGTGGGCGTCGGCAAGCTGCACGCGGTCCTCGTTCGTGGCCTCGTCATGGGCGATGACGCGTTCCCAGACGGGGATCGCCTCTTCCGCCCGGCCGGACCGCGCCAGTGACCGCGCCAGCCCGCGCTGAAGGCTCAGCCGGTCGGGGTTCTGCTCGGTGGCCTGACGGAACCAGCCCACGGCTTCGCGCGGGTCGGAAACCGCCAGCATCATCTCGGCCATGTTATCCAGATCGACATCGGCAACGCTGTCGATGGCGCGCGCGGTCTGGGCGTGGCGCGATTCACCGCAGCCCGCCAGCACCCCGAACGCGCACAGACAGGCGATCACGCCATGCAATGAGCGCATGCTCTTTCCTTCACTGCTCGATGCTCAGGGTGTGGCCAGAAGCAGAAAGCGCCCGTCTCCGCGCCGCACCAGAGCGAAATTATTATCGTTGTTTGGGTCATCATAACCGGAATCCTGCAAATTTGCGAGGGCAAGTCGCAGGTTTTCACGAATTTCCGGAGAGCGGCCGCTATCGATGGCAAAGGCGGCCTGAAAGTAGTGGCGCGCCTGTCCCCATTGGCGCTGTTCCACCAGCACGACGCCCAGATTGTTCAGCGCCGGCACGAATTCGGCATCGCGCTCGACAGCGCGGCGCAGCATCTGTTCGGCCTGGCCCAGACGGCCAAGCCGCAGATTGGCCGAGCCGATGGCCGACAGCACATCGACCGTCGGCCCCTGCTGTGCGGCAGCACGGTAATAGGCACTGAGCGCCAGGTCGAATTCACCCGCCGCCATCAGGCGATGGCCTACCTCCAGCCCGTCCACGGCCTCGGCCACCTGCGCGCCGCCCAGCCGGTCAGGGCCCAGGGCGGCCAGCGGATCATCCGCTCTGGTGTCACAGGCGCCCAGGGCAACAGCCAGCACCATGCAAAGAAGAACGCGTCCGGCCATCAAGGCCCGAAATTCGAAGAGCCAAGCATTTCGATCACACCATGCACCGAGGGGCCCACCAGGATTATCAACAGCGGCGGCACGGTGAACATCATCGTGCCCAGTGTCAACTTGGTCGGCAGCACATTGGCCTTTTCCTCGGCCAGCATCACGCGCTTGTCGCGCATTTCCGCGGCATAGACCTTCAGCGCATCGGCGACCGAGGTGCCATAGGTGGCCGACTGGATCATCACGGTGGCGAAGGACCGGATATCGGCATTGCCGCAGCGCTCGCCGAAATCCTTCAACACGGACGTCCTGTCCTTGCCGGCGCGGATCTCGTGGCTGACGGTCGCCAGTTCCTCGGCCAGGGCGGGATAGCCGTTCTGCAGTTCCTTGGCGACCCGCGCGATGGACTGGTCAAAGGACTGACCGGCCTCCGAGCAGATCAACAGCATGTCCAGCGCATCGGGAAAACCGCCCGCGATCTGCTCCTGGCGTTCGGCGCGACGCTTGTTGACCCAGTAGATCGGCACGTAGTAACCCAACAGCGTGGGCGCCATGATCGGCAGGGCCGTCATCAGAAGCGAGCGATCCTCGCCACCGCCCAGCAGGGCTGACCAGACAAGGCCCAACAACAGCCCGCCCAGCGCCAGGATGAACTTTGCAGCGTGAAAGTCACGCACGGCGTTGCGGCCCAGATAACCGGCCTGGATCATTTCCAGCCGCGCGGCGTCCTTTTCCTCGGCACTGGCGGGTTCCAGGAAGGCCTTGAACTTTTCCAGCTGTTTTTGCAGCTCGGTCGCTTCCTCGCGCCGGGACAGCGTGCTGCGCGGAGCGGGGCGACCGGTGCGCACCTCATCATGCAGCCGCGCCAACCGGTCAGGCCCGGCCTCTCGGCCGCCGACCAGGGCATAGCCGACGATGAACACGCCAAGCAGCGTGACGATGACCATCATGCCCAGCGGCGAGGTCAGACCATTAATCATGGTATGGATCATTGCGTCACCCCTGCCCTAAACCTTGATGTTGACCATCTTGCGCATGTACATCACGTTGATGCCGAGCAGCGCGAAAACCACCAGCGCCATCGGAATGAACAGCGCGGTTTCCTTTACATCATCGTAATAGTCCGGCTTGATCAGCGAGATCATGATCATCGCGCCGATTGGAAAAGCCGACAGGAACATGCCGGACCATTTGGCCTCGGCGGTAATCGCGCGGACCTTGCGGAACAGCTTGAACCGCGCGCGCACCACCTTTGACAACCCGTCCAGAATATCGGCCAGGTTGCCGCCTGATTGCTGCTGGATGGTCACCGCCACGGCCAGAAACCGCAGGTCCTGCATGTCCAGCCGCTGGGCAAAGGCCATCAGCGCCTCGCCCATGTCGCGGCCATAGGCGGCCTCGTCGGCGATAAGGCCCAGTTCGGTGCCCAGCGGGTCCGGGATCTCGCGCGCGGCGGCCGACAGCGCCTGGACAAAGGGATGGCCAACGCGCAGGCCGCGCACGATCAGATCGATGGCATCAGGCAATTGCGATTCCAGCAGATCGACGCGCTTCTTGGCCTTGGACGAGACCCAGAACCAGATCGCGCCCACGCCCATCGCGCCCGACAGGCCGGCGCGCAGCACCAGTGCGGCCTCGGTCATCACCGACAGCACCATGAACGCCACCAGGCCCAGCACCCCCATCAGCCCGATCAGCGCGATCGGCGAAAAGGCGATCTTGCCCTTGACCGCCTTTTCGGCCAACAGCGAGTAAAAGGGAATGCCGGCAGTGCCCTGATGGCGCGAGATTTCCTTGCGCAGGGTTTCGATCACCTCGGCACGGTTTTCGCTTTTCTCCAGCTTTTCCATCCGCCTGTTCAGGCGGCTGTTCAGGCTGATCGAGCGGCCAAAGATCAGCAGATAGACCCCCTCGACCAGCAGTACGATGCCGGCGAAAATGGCGATGTAGATGATCAGGGTGGGGTCGATGCTCATGACCGGGCGCCTCCGGCGGGGATCACGTCATAGATGCTGTTCGGCAGGTCATAGCCCCAGCGCCGGAACCGTTCGGCATGGGCCGAGCGGATGCCGCAGCCGGTGAAATGGCCAATGATGGTACCGTCAGGCTCCAGCCCGGTGCGTTCAAACTTGAAGATCTCCTGCATCGAGATCACATCGCCCTCCATGCCCGTGATCTCGGTGATCGACACCATGCGGCGGCTGCCGTCCTGCAGGCGGCTGGCCTGCACGATCAGATGCACGGCGCCGGCGATCTGGCTGCGCATGGCACGCAGCGGCATCTCGATGCCGGCCATGGCGATCATGTTCTCAAGGCGGCTGACACCGTCGCGCGCGCTGTTGGCGTGGATCGTGGTCATCGAGCCGTCATGGCCGGTATTCATGGCCTGCAGCATGTCGATGACCTCCTCGCCGCGGGTCTCGCCCACGATGATGCGGTCCGGGCGCATCCGAAGCGCATTCTTCAGACAGTCGCGCTGGGTGACCGCGCCCTTGCCTTCGACATTGGCGGGGCGGCTTTCCATGCGGCCGACATGGGGCTGCTGAAGCTGCAGTTCGGCCGTATCCTCGATGGTCAGCACGCGTTCCGTGGGATCGATGAAGGATGACAGCGCGTTCAGCGTCGTCGTCTTGCCCGAGCCCGTACCGCCAGAGACGATCACGTTCAGCCGCGTGGCAACCGCGGCCTCAAGATACAGCGCCATTTCCTCGGAAAAGGCGCCAAAGCGCACCAGATCGTCGATGCCCAGCTTTTCCTTCTTGAATTTCCGGATCGACACCAGGCTGCCGTCAACCGCCACCGGCGGGACCATGGCGTTGAAACGCGACCCGTCGGCCAGGCGCGCGTCCACATAAGGGTTCGATTCGTCCACCCGCCGGCCCACGGCAGAGACGATCTTGTCGATGATGCGCATCAGATGGCGCTCATCCTTGAAGGTCACATCGCTCAGTTCCAGCTTGCCCGCGCGTTCCACGAACACCCGGTGCGGACCGTTGACCAGAATGTCGTTGACCGTCTCATCCTTCAACAGGGGCTCCAGCGGGCCCAGGCCGCGCACCTCGAAATAGAGGTCCTGGATCAGGGTCATCCGCTCTTCGCTGGTCAGCACGAAACTGGCCTCGCTCAGCGCCTCGGCGGTGATGGCCGCTATCTCGGCGCGCAACTCGGCCTCGCTGGCGGCGTCGATGGCGGCAAGGTTCAGGTTGTCCAGCAGGCGGGTATGCAGGTCCGACTTGACCTCCAGGATGCGCTGGCGGCGGCGGCGGTCCTTGTCCTGCGGAACGGGCGCGGCGGGGGCCGGCTGACGCGGGGCGGGCACTTTTTTCACTCCAACCTTGTCCGGCACCGGCGGCGGGGCCTGATGCTGTGCCGGCACGGCGCGCGACATGGGCGCGGCGGCGACGGGTTGTTCTTTCTTGTAACGCGAGAACATGGGCGATCCTTCCGGTCAGGTTAGGCAGCGATTCGCGCTGCGTTCCTGCGGGCTTCGACGATTGCCTGGGCAAGCTTGCGAAGTTCTTTCAGCAGGGGGTTTTTCGGCGCGATCTGGGCCAGGGGCATGCCGTGGTCATTCGCCTGGGTCACCTGCGCCGTGCCATCGGGCAGCATCACCTCGAAACTGATGTCCAGGCTTTCCGCCATCCGCTTGGCGCGGGCCTTGCCGGCAAGATCGGTGAATTTCGGCGCCCGGTTCAGCACATAGCGCAGCCCGTCCATGGGCAATTCCTCGGCCTTCAGGGTGCGGATCAGGCTCAGCGCGTTCTGGGCCGAGCGCATGTCCAGCTCCATCATGGCGAAATAGCTGTCGGCCGCGGTCAGCACGGTTTCCGTCCATTGAACCACGGTGCCCGGCATATCGACGACCACGAAATCGAAATTCGCGCGCGCCATGTTGAGCACGCGCTCGATGTCATCGGGCGTGATCATGTCCAGCGGCAGCATATCGGCGGCAGCGGTGAGCACATGCAGCTTCTCGTTGTGGCACTGCAGGGTGCTGAGAAAGAAATCCCGGTCCATAACGGCAGTGTTGGACAGCAGTTCGAAAACCCGTTCGGTGCGTGCCATGTCCAGGTAGGTAGAGACGCTGCCCGTCTGCAGGTCGAAGTCCAGCAGGCAGACAGAGGGCGCGTCGTCCCCGCCGGCATTGGCAAGCTCCCACGCCAGGTTGACGGCAAAGGTGGTGGCACCAGCGCCGCCGGCCAGGGGATGCACCGCCAGTACACTGCCCTTCTTGCCGCCCATTGCTGACTGCATCTGGCCGCCCGCCGCGCCCGGCGGCACAGCCACCGCTGTGCTGGCCTGGCGCATACGTCCGATGGCGTCATGCAGCGCGCCCTCCGGCAGCGGGTAGGGCACGAAATCGCTGGCACCCAGCCGCAACAGCCGGTGCAGGACGATCGGCCCCAGTTCCTCGGCGATCAGGATCACCTCGATAT
Organism: Paracoccaceae bacterium; assembly: GCA_007117005.1. Taxonomy (GTDB): domain Bacteria; phylum Pseudomonadota; class Alphaproteobacteria; order Rhodobacterales; family Rhodobacteraceae; genus Pararhodobacter. The sequence goes on along the minus strand of SKHK01000138.1, from coordinate 30,705 downwards.
CCAGCCCCCGCGCCCGCTGGATGATCGCCTCGATCTGCGCCATGTTGCCTGCATCCTCGTCATCCAGGGCGATGGCCAGGAATTCCAGTTCCCGCGCATCCGGCTGATCCAGGTATTTCATCGCAAAGGCAAAGGTCAGGTCACCCCAGGCCTCGCCCAGCTCCATCTCCATGTCTTCGATCAGCAGATCGAAATTCTGCACGTCACGAGACACGGTGCAGGCGCGCACCGGGGCTGCGGCAACCTTCTTGGCGGCTGAGCTCGACATCATAATCTCCTCACTTCCGGCGCGCCGCGGGGCGACCGGCACTTGCCATGCGGCCGCACCGAACAGGGGCGGCGATCTTGGAAAAGTGACAGGTGATCTTGGCGAGATTGGGGCCAAACCGGGCAAAGCCTGGAGCGGATTACCCTGATTTCAGGACAAAAAGCCGCAAGATGAGCGCAAAGGCGGGCGATTCGTACCAAAGGCCCCGGCCCTGCCGCCAAAGCATGTTGCGCAAAAGTGGTTTCCGGCTTTGTGCAAAAGACATGCGGCTGGAAATAGTTATGGCGGGGCGCATGAATGCCGATGAATGCAACCCGCTACAGAACCGCGGATCACGTGCCGCGCGCGGCGGAAGGCGGCGGTGGATTCGCTGTTTCGGCCGCGCCGGTAAAGGCGCGCACGCCCGGTGATCAGGGCGCGGCGCTTTCGATGTATTCCCGATGGATGATCGCCGCATACTGGCCGCTCATGACCGTGGGATGGCGCTGCATGAAGCCGGACACCTCGGTCACCACGCGCCGGTTCTGGCGTTCACGTTCCTGCGTGAAGATCAGCGGCTGCGTGTCGCCCAGCGATACCACGGCCTCCAGCCGGGCACGACCCACGCCGCGCCGGCGCAGATAGGCCACGGCGGCCTGTGCCCTGCGCAGACCCAGGCGCCGGTTGTAGGCGGAATCGCCGACAAGATCGGCGTGACCGAAGACGCGGAACGATAATTCGGGGAACTGCCGCATCCAGGCGGCCTGCCGGTCCAGGATCGCCCTGGCCTGCCCGTCCAGCGCTGCGCTGTCGAAGGCGAAATTCACCGTGGTGGGCACTTCCTCGGCGAAACGTTCGCCAAGGTTCATGACATAGGGCAGCTGCCCGGTCTGAACGCGCAGGTTGTGGTCGGTCGGCGCGCCCAGACCGTCAGACAGGCCCTGTTCGCCCATGGGCAACGGCCGGTCACAGGCCGCAACAGGCAGGGCGGCAAGAGCTGTCAGCAGGAAGCGGCGGGTCATCGGCATGGGATGCTCCTTCACTGGGCCGGGCCCGATCAATCCATCACGTAGCCATAGCCGCCGCGAAAGTCCTGGCGCCCCACCTCGGCCGCCGCGCCTGTCGCGCCTTCCAGCCGGCCGGAGAGGAACAGATCACGCTCGCTGGGCAAACGCACACGGTCGGTCGGCAGCATAAGGGCCTCGCCCCGCGTGGGGGTGACCAGATGCGCGGTGACAAAGATGATCAACTCGCTCTGGTCCCGCTGATAGTCGGCGCTGCGAAACAGCGCCCCCAGAACCGGAATCTCGCTCAGCCAGGGCACGGCACGGGTGCTGCCGCGGAAATCATCCTGCAACAGGCCGGCAATGGCAAAGCTCTCGCCGTCGCGCAGTTCCACCGTGGTCGATGTCTGGCGACGGCGGAAGGCGGGAATCTGCACGCCGCCGCCGGTGGCCGCCTGGGTGGTCGGATCGATGGAACTGACCGAGGCATCCATGACCAGGTTGATCACATTGTCATCCAGAACGCGCGGCGTGAATTCCAGCTGCACGCCAAAAGGACGATATTCGATCGTTACCTGCCCGCTTTCTGCCAACACCGGCACCGGGAATTCGCCACCGGCAAGGAACCTCGCCTCCTGGCCCGACAGCGCGGTCAGGCTGGGTTCGGACAGGGTGCGCGACAGGCCGTTGCTTTCCAATGCCTCCAGCATCACCTGGAACTGCACGCTGCCGATACCGACCGACCCGCTGATCACTCCGGCGCGAGGCGCAGCCGAGGGTTCCGGGCTGCCGGTCAATGCCGCGCGGGCCGCGTTCACGTCATTGAAGGCCCCGCTGCCCAGCAGGCTGCCCGCAGGACTGCCGCTGCCGACGGCCAGACTGGCCGCCAGGTTGCGCGCGACACCGCGCTGCACCTCTGCAAAGCGCACCCGCAGCATCACCTGCTGCGTGCCGCCCACCGTCATCAGGTTCGATACCCGCCCGGCGGCATAGCGTTCGGCCAGTTGCAGCGCTGCGTCCAGACGCGCGATGGAAGAGACATTGCCCGATAGCACGATACCGTCATTTGCCGAGCGCACCTCGATCGGCTCACCCGGCAGGATCTGGCGCAGGCGTTCACGGAACTCGGCCAGATCGGGCGTAACCCGCACCTCGACATTCGAGATCAGACTGCCATCTGGCGCCAGGATCGTCAGGGTCGTGCGGCCCGGCGCCTTGCCCAGAACGTAGATCGACCGATCAGACAGCGTCGAGATATCGGCGATGCTGGGATTGGCGATGGAAAGTTCGGCAAAGGCCACTTCGCTTTCAACGACCACGGCCCGGTTCATCAGCACTTCCAGCGTCTGACTGAAGGTTCCGTTGGTGATGCGTAGCGGCGTCGATTGCGCCTGCACGCTGCCCGGTGCCAAGAAGCCGGCCACTGCCAGCGCCATCAGCCCGCAGGCAATCAGCTGTCCTGCCTTCATATGACCCTGCCTCTTTGATCACGGAAACGGGGCATCTGACGGCCCCTTGATTGTCACACCATGCCCGCAAACTTCATTTTTTGCAAGAATCATATGTTTAGAGGGCAAAGTTGATGTTGTTTTTGTGCTGCCAGGCCATTTCTGGTGCTGCGCCGGGCAGCAGCCGCAATATGCAGCGGGCGCCGCGTGGCGCCCGCGCAACACCACCGCCGGTGGCGCGGTCAGTTGGTGCAGGGAATTTCGATGTGAACCACCTCGCCCCCGCGCCTGGTGCGCACGGTGCAGCGTTCCTCGGGGGCGGGCGCGGCCTCGGCCTCTACCCCAAGCAAGGCGCGGCGGTCGATTTCAAAGGTCGCCAGGTCACCGACATCGTCCAGCCCGACGACCGAGACCGACAGCCGCCCCGTGGATTGCCCCTGCGCCAGGGTGGCCACTGTCTCTGGCGCGCCCTCGATGGTGATCGAGCGCGGAACCCCGGTGAAATCCCGGTCCTGATCGGCGTTTTCGTCCAGCGCGATGATCCGCACATTGCTGCTGATCAGGCGCGTGACCTCGCCATCGCGGCCGCGCCCGCTCCAGTAGATATCGACCAGATTCGACGGCCGCATCGACGCCGACACACCGCTGTTCGGATCGACGCGGATGGTAAACGCCCGCATGCCCGGCGACAGCCGCGCGGCGATGCCGGCCTGCTGGCCCGGCTCGCTGACCTTTACCTGCATCAGCGGCTCGTTGGGTTCGATCGCACGCAGCGCGACGCGGGGGCGGCCATCATCCGGGATCAGCGCGGCGACATCGTGAAACACGCCTTCGGGCAGGGCATCGACAGGCCAGTCGACCGCGCGCACCATGTCGGGGGTAATCGGCTCGCCGTAGCGCAATGGCCGGGCGGCGACCAGCACCTGCCGCGTCTCGATCACCGGCTGATCGCCACGCTGCGCCTGCGCGGCGGCGATGGCCGCCTGCGTCTGCGCAACATAGGACTGCGCGGCATAGACGCCGAACCCCGCCAGACCAAGCCCAAGCCCGAGAACCGCCAATTGTGTAATACGCATGTCATACCCTTTCATGGCCGGCTGCGGCGGCCTCTCACGGCCGCACCAAAGCGCAATCGGCTTTTGATCAACTCCAGTGATACCGCCTGAAATGGACAAAATTATGGCCTTGCGGTCGGACCGCGCGCGTGAACCCGCCTCCTCGCGCGGCGCCACATCTGCATTTCTTTGCACGCAGGCCTGCGATTGCCGATTCCCCTTGGCGGGCGGGGGCGTTAATCTGGCGCCATGAGTGACACGCCCCCCCCCGACGACCCCGCCACGGGCCAGACAGCCCCGCTGGCCGAAACCCTGCGCCGGGCGCTGGGCGAACGCTATCTGCAATATGCGCTGTCCACCATCATGCACCGGGCACTGCCTGACGCGCGCGACGGGCTGAAACCCGTGCACCGCCGTATCCTTTATGCGATGCGCGAATTGCGCCTCTCGCCCGGCGGGGGGTTCCGCAAATCGGCCAAGATTTCGGGCGATGTGATGGGCAACTATCACCCGCATGGCGATGCCGCGATCTATGACGCCATGGCGCGGCTGGCGCAGGATTTCAACGTCCGTTACCCGCTGGTGGACGGGCAGGGCAATTTCGGCAATATCGACGGCGACAACCCCGCCGCCAGCCGCTATACCGAGGCCCGCCTGACCGCCGCCGCCGAGACGCTGCTGGAAGGGCTGGATCAGGATGCCGTCGATTTCCGCCCCAACTATGACGGCACGCTGACCGAGCCGGTTGTACTGCCCGCGGCCTTTCCCAACCTGCTGGCCAATGGTGCCAGCGGTATCGCCGTGGGCATGGCCACCAACATCCCGCCGCATAACCTGGACGAGCTGATCGAGGGCTGTCTGGCGCTGATCAAGGAGCCCGCCTTGCCCCATGACGCGCTGATGGCGCTGATCCCCGGCCCTGATTTTCCCACCGGCGGGGTGGTGGTGGAACCGCGCGAGGCGATTGCCCGCGCCTATGCCGAGGGGCGCGGCGGCATAAGACTGCGTGCGCGCTGGCATGTCGAGGATCTGGCGCGCGGCCAGTGGCAGGTCGTCGTCACCGAGATCCCTTATCAGGTGCAGAAATCGCGGCTGATCGAAAAGCTGGCAGAGGTGATCCAGACCCGCAAGGTGCCGCTACTGGCCGATCTGCGAGACGAATCGGCCGAGGATGTGCGGATCGTACTGGAACCCCGGTCGCGCAGCGTGGATCCCGAACTGATGATGGGCATGCTGTTTCGCCATTCCGACCTGGAGCAGCGGTTCAGCCTGAACATGAACGTGCTGATCGACGGGCTGGTGCCGAAGGTCTGTTCGCTGTCCGAGGTGCTGCGCGCCTTTCTGGATCACCGGCGCGATGTGCTGGGCCGCCGCTCGCGCCATCGGCTGGCGAAGATCGACCACCGGCTTGAGGTGCTGGAGGGCTTCATCATCGCGTTCCTGAACCTGGACCGCGTGATCGACATCATCCGCTATGACGATGCCCCGCGCGACGCGCTGATGCGCGAGACCTGGGGGCGCCCCTTTACCCGCGCCACGTCAGAGGCCGATTACCAGACCCCCGCGCCGGGCGAGGGCGAGTTGACCGAGGTCCAGGCCGAGGCGATCCTGAACATGCGCCTGCGCAGCCTGCGCCGTCTGGAAGAGATGGAGTTGCGCCGCGAGCGTGACGCGCTGCTGGAGGAACGCGCCGGGCTGGAGGACCTGCTGGCCAGCGAACGCCTGCAATGGAAGCGTATCGGCGAGGAATTGCGCGCGGTGCAAAAGGCCTTTGGCAAGGGCACCCCGGACGGGCGCCGCCGCACCGATTTCGCAGAGGCCGGCACGGTGGAAGACGTGCCGCTGGAGGCGATGATCGAGCGCGAGCCGGTCACCATCGTCTGCTCGAAAATGGGCTGGATCCGGGCGATGAAGGGGCATGTGGCGCTGGATCAGGCCTTCAAGTTCAAGGACGGCGACGAGGGCCGCTTTGCCTTTCACGCCGAAACCACCGACCGCATCGTGCTGTTCGGCTCCAACGGGCGGTTCTACACGCTGTCGGCGGCCAACCTGCCCGGCGGGCGCGGCACGGGAGAGCCGGTGCGCCTGATGGTGGACCTGCCCAATGAGGCGCAGATCGTCGATCTGTTCGTGCACCGGGCGGGCGGGCGGCTGATCGTCGCGTCCTCGGACGGTGACGGCTTTGTGGTGCCGGCGGATGAACTGGTCGCCCAGACCCGCGCCGGCAAGCAGGTGCTGAACCTGCGCGCCGGCAGCCGCGCGCTGATCTGCCGCCCCGTGGCGGGCGATCATGTCGCCGTGGTGGGCGAGAACCGCAAGCTCCTGGTCTTTGCGCTGGACGAATTGCCGGAAATGACCCGGGGCAAGGGCGTGCGGCTGCAGAAATACAAGGATGGCGGGCTGTCGGACCTGACCACGATCACGCTGGCCGAGGGGCTACGCTGGCTGGACCCGGCCGGCCGCACCCGGCACGAGGGCGACCTGACCGAATGGCTGGGCAAGCGCGCCTCGGCCGGGCGGATGGCGCCGCGCGGCTTTCCCCGCGACAACCGGTTTGGCTGACAGGCACGCCGGGGTTGAGCCGCAGGCGGTTTGCGGGCAGGCTGCGGCCATGACCAACCCGCCAGACCGACTGCCCGCCGCCCCGCCCCCGACCCGCGCGCTGGAAGCGGCGCTTTACGCCGATGACCTGGACCGCTGCGCGGCCTTCTACGAACAGGTGATCGGGCTGGAACGGGGGCCGGCAGTGCCGGGGCGGCATGTCTTTTTCCGGCTGGGCGACGGGATGCTGTTGCTGTTTCGCCCCGCCGCGTCGGAACAGCCGCCGGGAAACCCCGCTCTGCCGGTGCCGCCGCATGGCGCGCGTGGGCCCGGTCATCTGTGCTTTGCCGCTGACCCGGATGCACTGGACGCCTGGGCCACCCGCCTGCGCGCCGCAGGGGTGGCGATAGAGGCGGATTTCGCCTGGCCCAACGGTGCGCGGTCAATCTATTGCCGGGACCCGGCGGGCAATTCGCTGGAATTCGCCGATCCGGCGCTTTGGGCGCGCGGATAAGCGGATAAAGGGCCGAAGGGCAGCACCCCTGCAGGGCGCCGCCATCCGGTCTTTCAACCCTGTCGAATCAGCCGCAGACCTCGGTCAGCGCGCCGTCGATGGCATCGGTGATCTGGTCGATCTGATCGGCCGTGGCCACCAGCGCGGGGCTGAGGCACAGCGTGTTGTTCAGCCCCGGCAGCGAGCGATTGGTCATGCCGATCTGCACACCCCGCTTCATCGTGGCCGCCACCACCGCCGCCACCTGCTTTTCCGGCAGCGCCTCTTTCGTTGCCCGGTCGGCCACCAGTTCGGCGCCGCAGAACAGCCCCTTGCCACGCACCTGACCGATCACCGCGTGCCGTTCCTGCAATGCATGCAGGTTGTCCATCAGCCGCGCGCCCATGGTCAGGCAGTTGTCCAGCAGCCCATCGTCCTCGATGATGCGCATATTCTCCAGCGCCGCCGCGGGGCCGGCGGTGCAGCCGCCGAAGGTAGAGATGTCCCGGAAATAGCCCATCGGGTCCTCGGCATCGTCCTTGAACAGCTCGAACACCCGCTCGGTGGTCACGGTGCAGGAAATCGCCGCATAGCCGGATGCCACACCCTTTGCCATGGTCACGATATCCGGCTGCACGCCGTAATTCTGATACCCGAACCAGGTGCCGGTGCGGCCCACACCGCAGACCACCTCGTCGATGATCAGCAGGATGTCATGCTTGCGGCAGATCTCCTGCACGCGGGGCCAGTAGCCTTCGGGCGGGGTGATGACGCCGCCGCCGGCGGTCACGGGCTCCAGGATCAGCGCGCCCACGCTGTCCGGCCCCTCGCGCAGGATCACCTCTTCAATCGCATTGGCGGCGCGGACCCCGTAATCGGCCACATCGCCCCACTGGCTGCGGTATTCCAGGCAATGCGGCACGGGGATGAACCCGGCGGGGAACGGGCCATACATCGCCTTGCGCTCTTCCTGCCCGCCCGATGCCAGCGCGGCGATGGTGGTGCCGTGGTAATCCCGCTCGCGGTACAGGATCTTCCACTTGTTGCCGCCGTGGCGCCGATGAGCGATCTGGCGCACCATCTTGTAGGCCTTCTCGTTCGCCTCCGACCCGGAGTTGGAATAATAGACCCGGCTCATCCCCGGCATCTTTTCGATCAGCCGCTGCGCGAACAGCGCGCCGGGCACGGTGCCCACGGCCCCGGCGAAAAAGTTCATCTTGACCAACTGGTCGCGCACCGCATCGGCGATGGACACCTGCCCGTAGCCCACATTCACCGTCCACACCCCGCCGGACACGGCGTCCAGCGTCTCGCGCCCGGTGGCGTCCCAGACGCGCAGGTCCTTGCCCTCGACCACCACGCGGGGGTCAATGGTCTCGAACGGTTTGTGCTGGGTCAGATGGTGCCAGACATGGGCACGGTCGGCGGCAACGATGGGGGACAGGTCGTTGATCGGCGCTGAGATGTTCATGATGACCTCGATTTCTGCTCAGGGGCCGGCGTCATGGCATGAACCGGCGCAGCAGCCCGCTGCGGGCATGGGCAGAGGCGACTGTGCGGAATCGGCGGCACTGGCGTTAGGCCCAACACGGCGCTAGATTTAAGACCAGTTCTCAGCAGCGCACGCAACCATGGCCATATCGGTGGACATCTTCTTCAGGCGGCCCGGCGCCACCGGCACCCTGCAGGCGCAGATCCGTCAGATGGTGGCAGAGGGCATCCTGGCCGGGCGCCTGCGGCGGGGCGAGCGCATGCCCTCCAGCCGGCGCCTGGCCGCGCATCTGGGGGGCAGCCGCATCACGGTGACGCTGGCCTATGCCGATCTTGTCGCCGATGATTACCTGGAGCCGCGGGGCCGGTCGGGTTATTTCGTGTCGGCCAATGCGCCGCAGCCACAGGATTTCCCGCAAGGCAGCGCACAGCCAGAGACCGCCAGCAGCGTGGACTGGAACCGCGCGCTGAGCCAACCGCGCAGCGAGGCAAGCCCGCTCAGCCGCCCGGGCAAGCCCCGTGACTGGCGCAGCTTTCGCTATCCCTTCATCTATGGCCAGGCCGATCAGGCGCTGTTCGATCACCAGAACTGGCGCGGCTGCACGCTGATGGCGCTGGGGCTGAAGGATTTTCACGCCATGACCGATGACCGGTTCGAGGCCGACGACCCGGGCCTGGTGGAGTACATCGCCCGCCACACCCTGCCCCGGCGCGGCATCCTGGCCCGGCCAGAGGAGATCCTCGTCACGCTGGGTGCGCAGAACGCGCTGTGGCTGGCCGCGCAACTGCTGCTTACCCAGCGCCGCATCGCCGCAATAGAGGAACCGGGCTATCCAGGCCTGCGCGCCGTCTTGCGCCAGACCCGCTGCCGGCAGCGGCTGGTGCCCGTGGGGCCTGCCGGTTTGAACCCCGAAGACCTGCCCGGCGGCGTCGATGTGGTGTTCTGCACGCCCAGCCACCATTGCCCCACCGGTGCGACCATGCCGATGGCCGCGCGCCAGGCGCTGCTGGATGCCGCCGCGCGCGACAATTTCCTGATCGTCGAGGATGACTACGAATTCGAGATCGTCCATGACCGCGCGCCCCTGCCGGCGCTGAAATCGCTGGATACCGACGGGCGGGTGATCCATGTGGGTTCTTTCTCCAAATCGCTGTTTCCGGGGCTGCGCCTGGGCTTTCTGGTCGGCCCCGAGCCGTTTATCCAGGAGGCCCGCGCGCTGCGTGCCACGGTCCTGCGCCACCCCCCGGGCCTGTTGCAGCGCGCTGCGGCTTATTTCCTGCAACTGGGCCATTATGACGCGCTGTTGCGCCGCACCGCGCGGGCGTTTCAGGCACGGCGCCGGGCGATGTTGTCGGCGGTAGAGGAACACGGGCTGCATGTGGCGGGCAGCACCGACAGCGGCGGCTCCAGCCTGTGGATGCGCGCGCCGCCGGGTACCGACACCGAGGCACTGGCACGCGCCTTGCAGGCCGAAAGCGTGCTGATCGAAGCCGGGCGCCCCTTTCATGCCGCCCCCGCCGCGCCGACGCATTTCTACCGCATCGCCTACAGTTCGATCAGCGAGGATCGCATCGGCAAGGGCATCGCCCTGATCGCCCGGGCGATCGGCCGGCAGGTGTGAGCGCTCTTTGCCCTTGCCAGACGCCCTGCGCTGGCGTAAGCGCGTCAGTGGGACACCCCTCCCCAACGAGGGGCGCTTATCTGGAAGGATAGCATGACTGACGCAAAGACCCCGGCCGCGCGGCCGGCCAATCCGCGCTTTTCATCCGGCCCCTGCGCCAAACCCCCCGTCTTTTCGCTGGACAAGCTTGCCGACGCGCCGCTGGGCCGCTCGCACCGTGCTGCCGTGGGCAAAGCCAAGCTGCTGCGCGCCATCGAGCAGACGCGCGATGTGCTGGGCGTGCCCGCCGACTACCGCATCGGCATCGTGCCGGCCTCGGACACCGGCGCTGTGGAAATGGCGATGTGGTCGCTGCTGGGTGCGCGCCCGGTCGAGATGCTGGCCTGGGAAAGCTTTGGCGAGGGCTGGGTGACGGATGCCGTCAAGCAGCTGAAGCTGGACGCCACGGTGCGCAAGGCGCCCTATGGGCAGATCGTCGACATGGCGCAGGTCGATTTCGACCGCGATGTCGTCTTTACTTGGAACGGCACGACATCCGGCGTGCGGCTTCCGAATGGCGACGCCATCCCCACGGACCGCGCGGGCCTGACCATCTGCGACGCCACCAGCGCGGCCTTTGCGATGGGCCTGCCCTGGGACAAGCTGGATGTTGTGACTTTCAGCTGGCAGAAGGTGATGGGTGGCGAGGCCGCACATGGCATGCTGATCCTGTCGCCACGCGCCGTGGAACGGCTGGAAAGCTACACGCCGGCCTGGCCGATGCCGAAGATCTTTCGCCTGACCAAGGGCGGCAAGCTGATCGAGGGCATCTTCAGGGGCGAGACGATCAACACCCCCTCGATGCTGGCGGTAGAGGATTATCTGCTGGCGCTTGACTGGGCGCAATCCATCGGCGGGCTGAAGGGGCTGATCGCGCGGGCTGACGCCAACGCGCAGGCGGTGTGGGATTTCTGCGCCAGCCGCGACTGGATCGCCAATCTGGCGGAAGACCCGGCGACGGCCTCGACCACCTCGGTCTGCCTGAAATTCACCGACCCCCGCATTACCGACGGCGCAGCCTTTGCCAAGGCGGTGGCCAAGCGGCTGGAGGGCGAGGGCGTGGCGCTGGATATCGGCGCCTACCGCGATGCGCCGCCGGGGCTGCGCATCTGGTGCGGATCGACGGTGGAAACGGCCGATGTGGCGGCGCTGATGCCCTGGATCGAATGGGCCTATCGCGCCGAACTCGCCGCCCAGGCACAGGCCGCGTAAACGCCGCCTGATCACAGCTTTCGCGGGACGGGGCACGCAGCCCCTTCCCGCCCCCTTTCCCCACGCAATGAATGGAGCCTCTCATGGCCGCCCCGCGCGTTCTCGTATCCGACAAACTGTCCGAAACCGCCGTCCAGATCTTCCGCGACCGTGGCGTGGATGTCGACTACCTGCCCGATGTCGGCAAGGACAAGGAAAAGCTCGCCGAAATCATCGGTCAGTATGACGGCCTTGCCATCCGCTCGGCCACCAAGGTCACCGAAAAGCTGCTCGCCTCGGCCGACCGGCTGAAGGTCGTGGGCCGCGCCGGCATCGGGGTGGACAATGTCGATATCCCCGCCGCATCCAAACGCGGCGTGATCGTCATGAACACGCCCTTCGGCAATTCGGTCACTACCGCCGAACATGCCATCGCCATGATGTTCGCCGTTGCCCGCCAACTGCCCGAGGCCAGCGCATCCACCCATGCCGGCAAGTGGGAAAAGAACCGTTTCATGGGCACGGAGCTGTTCAACAAGACGCTTGGCGTGATCGGGGCCGGCAATATCGGCGGCATCGTCTGCGACCGGGCGCTGGGCCTGCACATGAAGGTCGTGGCCTATGACCCGTTCCTTAGCGAGGACCGCGCTAAGACGATGGGCGTGCAGAAGGTGGAACTGGACGAGCTGCTGAAACGCGCCGATTTCATCACCTTGCACGTGCCCCTGACCGACAAGACCCGCAACATCCTGTCGGCCGAGAACCTGGCCAAGACGAAGAAGGGCGTGCGCATCGTCAACTGTGCCCGCGGCGGGCTGATCGACGAGGCCGCGCTGGCCGAGGCGCTGAAATCCGGCCATGTGGCGGGCGCGGGGCTGGATGTGTTCGAGGTCGAACCGGCGACTGAAAACCCGCTTTTCAACATGCCCAATGTCGTTTGCACCCCGCATCTGGGCGCCTCGACATCAGAGGCGCAGGAGAATGTCGCCCTGCAGGTGGCCGAACAGATGGCCGATTACCTGCTGTCGGGCGCGGTGTCGAACGCGCTGAACATGCCTTCGGTGAGCGCCGAAGAGGCCGCGGTGATGGGCCCCTGGATCAAGCTGGCCGGTCATCTGGGCGATTTCGCGGGCCAACTGACGGACGAGCCGGTCCGCGCCATCAATGTCCTTTATGACGGCGTGGCGGCGGAAATGAACCTCAAGGCGCTGGATTGCGCCGTCATCGCGGGTGTGATGAAGGCGGCGAACCCGGATGTGAACATGATCTCGGCGCCCATCGTGGCCCGGGAACGCGGGATCAAGCTGTCCACCACCACGCAGGGCAAGGGCGGGGTGTTCGACGGCTATATCAAGCTGACCGTGGTCACCGATTCGCGCGAACGTTCGGTCGCCGGTACGGTGTTTTCTGACGGCAAGCCGCGCTTCATCCAGATCAAGGGCATCACCATCGACGCCGAGGTCGGCGAGCATATGCTCTATACCACAAACGAGGATGTGCCGGGCATCATCGGGTTGCTGGGCAATACGATGGGGAAAAGCGGCGTGAACATCGCCAACTTCACGCTGGGCCGGTCATCGGCCGGGCAGGATGCGATTGCCCTGCTGTATCTGGATCAGGCGATCGATCCGAAAGTGGTGGAGACACTGCGCAATACCGGCATGTTCCGGCAGGTGCGGCCCATGCGGTTCGAGGTCTGATCAACCGGGCGTGATTCCCCAAGCGGGGCGGGGCCAGCCCCGCCCGAAACCAGGGGCAAGTGAAAACCCGCAGCGCCGGACGGCGTTGCGGGTTTTTCGTCCTGATGCAGCCGGCCGGAGCCGGCACGCCCAGTGATGAGGTGCAGTGATCAGACGTGGCGGTTCAGGCGGACAGATGCTTCAGCAGCGCCTTGTTCCGGCAGAAGTCCGGCGCCTCTGTCGCTCCTTCGGGGTGGGCGTCCATCCAGCCCGGGCAGGCCTCGGGCTTTTCGCAGGTCATGCACTGAAAGACGGCGGCGCGCATGCCCTGACCATCGATGCGCCCGTCGATCAGGGCGTCCCCCAGATCGGCATTCACGGTGTCGGCCATACGATGAAACAGCATGGCGTGGCGGTCGATCCTGTCGGCAAGGCCCATGGTCGTCTCCTGTCGGTTACCGGCCCCGCCCCGGAACGGGCGGCGCCATCAACCTGCATTGTTGCATGTGCAACAAGGCTCGTCCTTGATCTGGATCACACAGGGATGGGGCGCACCGTCAGCCCCGGGGCACAACCGCGCGCGCAGCGCGCGTGGCCCAAGCCGCAGCCGCGTGCCAGCGGCACGCGGCACGCGGCGAGGCGCGGGAGCCCCCTTGCCCGGTCCCCTCGGCATCCGCCCGGCCCAGCCTATCCGCACTCAGGCGCCCCAGTCGGCACCCTGCATCTCGCGCAGGCGGCTGGCGGTGCGCTCGAATTCGAACGCCCCCGCCCCCTCGGCATAAAGACGCTCGGGCGCATCGGCGGCACTGGCGATCAGGCGCACGCCTGCCTCGTACAAGGCGTCGATCAGGGTAACAAAGCGCTTGGCCTCGTTGTAATTCGTGGTCGACAGGCGCGGAATGTCCGCGATGAACAGCACCCGCACCGCCTGCGCAATCGCCAGGTAATCCGCCGGCCCCAGCGGTTGGCCGCACAACGCCCAGAAATCCGCCCACGCCACGCCGTTATGGTGATGCGGCAGTTCCACCCCCCGGCCCTGGACCGTCAACCGCAGGGGTGCGCCCGCGTCGCCCCCCGTCAATTCGTCCCACAGCGCCTGCATCCCCTCGCGGGCGGCGGCGCCGGAGGGCTGGAACCAGACCTGCGCGCCCTCCAGCCGGTGCTGGCGGTAATCGGTCTCGCTTTCCAGTTCGATCACCTGCATCCGGTCGCGCAGGAAGGCGATGAAGGGCAGGAACAGGCCGCGGTTCAGCCCGTCCTTGTACAGATCCTCGGGCGGCCGGTTCGAGGTGGTGACGATATGCACCCCCCCGTCCATCAGCATCTGGAAAAGCCGCCCCACGATCATCGCATCGGTGATGTCGGTGATCTGCATCTCGTCGAATGCCAGAAGCCGCAGATCGGCGATCACCGCCTCGGCCACCGGGGCCAGCGCATCCTCGACCCCGCGCGCGCGGGCGGTATGCATGCCGGCGTGCACCTCCTGCATGAAGGCATGGAAATGCACGCGGCGGCGGGCGGGCAGGTCCACGGCATCCGTGAACAGGTCCATCAGCATCGACTTGCCGCGCCCTACCCCGCCCCAAAGATAGATGCCCCCCGCGGGTTCGGGCCTTGCCTTGCGCAGCCCCGCCAGAAAGCCCTTGCGCGCGGGCACCGGCGCCTCCAGCCGCGCGCGCAGCGCCTCCAGCGCCGGCAGCACGCCGCGCTGCGCCGCATCCGCGCGCAACGCACCCGCCGCGGCGCGGGCATCATAGAGTTGGGTCAGAGTCTGGCGCATGTGTATGCCGGCCTTGCCTCATTGCGCCCTGCCGGGTAACGGTGGGCGACGCGCCTTGCAAGTGGAAAGCCAGCCATGCCCCTGACGCCCAGCCCCGCCGACGACCCCACCACGCTGGTTTCCACCGAATGGCTGGAGGCGCATCTGGGCAGCCCCGACCTGCGGGTGATAGATGCCTCCTGGTATCTGCCGGACATGGGCCGCGATGCCCGCGCCGAATACGACGCCGCCCATATTCCCGGCGCGCGTTTCTTCGATATCGACGAGATTTCGGACCAGCGGTCCTCCCTGCCCCACATGGCCCCGCCGGTGGAGAAATTCATCAGCCGCATGCGCGCCATGGGCATCGGCGACGGCCATCAGGTGGTAGTCTATGACGGGATGGGGGTGTTTTCCGCCCCGCGCGTGTGGTGGACCTTTCGTCTGATGGGCAAGACCGATGTCGCGGTGCTGGACGGCGGTTTCGCCAAATGGCAGGCCGAGGGGCGCCCGACCGAGGACATGCCGCCCGTCATGCGCGACCGCCACATCACCGTGCAGCGCCAGGCGCATCTGGTGCGCGATGTGGCGCAGGTGGCGGCGGCGTCGAAACTGGGCGACTGGCAGATCGTCGATACCCGCCCCGCGCCGCGCTTTCGGGGCGAGTTGGAAGAGCCCCGCCCGGGACTGCGCGCGGGCCACATTCCGGGCGCAAGGAACGTGCCCTTCACCGAGCTTCTGAACGGCGACGGCACAATGAAACAGCCAGCCGAGTTGCGCGCGGTGATCGAATCCGCGGGCGTGGCGCTGGACCGGCCCGTCATCACCTCCTGCGGGTCCGGCGTCAGTGCGGCGATCCTGTCCCTGGCGCTGCAGCGCGTGGGCCACCGCAAGCACGCGCTTTATGACGGGTCCTGGGCGGAATGGGGCATGTTCCCCGACCTGCCGATAGAGACGGGCTGAGACCATGCACGCCTTCCGCGCCGGCGAACGGGTCAGATACCGCGTCACCTGGCTGGAAATGACCAACCGGCCCCGCTTTGGCTGGCCACCCATGCCGGTGGGCCATGATGCCGCGCTGTTGCGCGCCGACGGCCCGCCCGCCTGGTATCTGCTGGCGCTTTATGATGCCGTGGGCCGGGATTACGAATGGACCGACCTGCATCAGGGTCCGCAGGAAGACGTCGCCGCCTGGCTGGCCGATCCCATGGTGCGGCTTTACACGCTGATGGGTGCGGGCTGGCCGCAGGGCTTCTTCCTGCTGGACGGGCGCGAGGCCGGCACCTGCGATCTGGCCTATTTCGGCCTGGTGCCGCAGGCCATCGGCAAGGGGCTGGGTGCCTGGCTGCTGCAGGCCGCCATCCTGACCGGATGGGACATGCCGGGCGTTCAGCGGATGACCGTCAATACCTGCACGCTGGACCACCCCCGCGCCCTGATCCGCTATCAGCGTTTCGGCTTTGCCCCCGTGCGCACCGAGGAACGCGAGCGCGTGCTGACCCGCGACCAGACATTCCACCAGCCGCTGCTGTGACAGCGGGCCGACAAGGACGAACCGATGTTTCACACCCTCCCCGCCCCGAAGCCCGATGCCATCCTGGCCGTGATGCAGCTTTTCCGCGAGGACCCTCGCGACCGGAAGGTCGATCTGGGCGTCGGCGTCTACAAGGATGCGCAGGGCCGCACCCCCGTCATGCGCGCGGTCAAAGCCGCCGAGGCGCGGCTGGTCGAGCAGCAGGACACCAAGGGCTATGTCGCGCTGACCGGCGACGCCGCCTATAACGAGGCGATGGCGGGTCTGCTGCTGGGCGGCGTGGTGCCGGCATCGCGCATCGCGGCCTCGGCGGCGACGGGGGGCACCGGGGCGGTGCGCATGGCAATGGAACTGATCCGCGCCGCCAACCCGGCCGCGCAGGTCTGGATCAGCACGCCGACCTGGCCCAACCACAACGTCCTGGCCAATGCCGTCGGCCTGACGCAGCAAAGCTATCGCTACTATGACGCGGCCGAGGGGGTGCTGGACCGGCAGGGCATGCTGGACGATCTGGCGCAGGCGAAACCGGGCGATGTGGTGCTGCTGCACGGCTGCTGCCACAACCCCACCGGCGCCGACCCGCGTGAACAGGACTGGGCCGAGATCGCCGCACTGATCGAGGCGAAGGGCCTGATCCCCTTTGTCGACATCGCCTATCAGGGTTTCGGCGAGGGGCTGGATGCCGATGCCGCCGGGCTGCGCCATCTGGTGGCGCGGTTGCCGCGGGTGATCATCGCGGCCTCGGCGGCCAAGAACTTCGGGCTCTACCGCGAACGCGCCGGCATCTGCCTGGTCACCTGCCCGGAGGAAGAGCGCGCGCTGGTCACCGGCACGCTGGCCAGCATCAACCGCGCCTCGGTCAGCTTTCCGCCCGATCACGGCACGCGGGTGGTCAGCACCATCCTGACCGACCCGGCGCTGCGGCTGAACTGGCAGGAGGAGCTTGAGACGATGCGCCAGCGCGTGCAGGGGCTGCGCGGCGCGCTGGCCGATGCGCTGCGGACCGAGACCGGGTCCGACCGTTTGGGCTTTCTGGCCGCGCAGCGGGGGATGTTCTCGGTCCTCGATGTGAACGCCGATCAGATCGCCCGACTGCGTGAAGAGGCCGGGGTCTATATCGTGCCCGGCGGGCGCATGAACATGGCAGGCCTGACCGAAGACAGCATCCCCGCCGTGGCGCAGGCGCTGGGCAAGGTGCTGGCGGGGGCGCGCTGAGGGCGTGCCCCGCGCTACCCGGGCTTGCGCGCCACCAGCCGCATGTAGGACACGCCGGGCGCGGTGGCATCCGGCCCGTTGCCCGGCTGGCCCTGAAACAGCAGCGGCATCAGGATCGCCGTCACTGCGTTGCGCCGCCCCAGTTCCGGCAGGATGCGCGATTGCATGCGCAGCTTCCAGTCACCGAAAAAGCGCATCGCAAAGCCCTGCAGCTTTGTCACGCTGGGCAGGGCGTTGGCGGTCTCGTCCTTGACCCAATGCATCCTCAGCCCCGCGCGTTCCAGCGCCGCGCACCATTCCGCCGCGCTGCGATAGCCGGCGGGCACGCCCCAGCCGACCTCCAGCAACCGGGTGGCCAGACGCATCTGATCCGACACCGGGCCCTTGTCGTCTTCGCGGAAGCAATCAAAGATCACCAGCCGCCCGCCCGGGTTCAGGCTGTCGGCGATGCTTTGGCAGACCGCGTCCAGATCATTGGCATAGCACAGCGTCTCGACGCCAAAGATCACATCCGCCCCGCTCAGCGACGCCGGAATGGGTTCGAAACTGCCCTGCACGAAACGCGCATTGGGCAGATCGGCGCTGCGCGCGGTGGCCTTTTCCACATGGTCTGACAGCAGGTCCAGCCCGGTGAAGGACACCTCGGGGCAGGCACCGGCGACGCGGATGGTGTTCACGCCCTTGCCGCAGCCGACCTCCAGCACCTGGCGGACGGTGCCCATCTTTCGGATCAGCTTTCTGATCGCGCGGGCCTGTTCGTAGAATCCGCGGCGGGTAAAGCGCCCGTCATGGTCCAGGCCGAAATGCATGCAGCCCGGTACCGACAGGTATTTTTCGTAGAACTGCTCATAGACCAGCACGGATTGGCGGTAATAGGGCTCTACCACCTGCTTGCCGGCATCCCCCAGCAGCTTTTCCACGCCGAACTGCCGGTCGATCATGGCAATCGCCTCGCCCAGCGTCACCGGCGGCGACGCGGCCTCTGGCAGGTCGGCCATCGCCATGTCGTCAGAGGGGGCCGCATCCGCCATGGTCGCATCCTGTCATCGGGCGCATTCTCTGCACCCTAGCCGCCTGCCCGCCGCCAGACAACCCGGCCGCACACAGGCTCAGGTATCCGCGCGGTCGATCCGTTCGACAGTCAGCGCGCCGTTGGTGTAGACGCAGATATCGGCGGCGATGGCCATGGCCTTTCGCGCCACGATCTCGGCGTCCAGGTCGGTCTCCATCAGCCCGCGCGCCGCGGCCAGCGCGAAATTCCCGCCAGAGCCGATGGCGGCAACATCATGTTCCGGCTCCAGCACATCGCCCGCGCCGGTGATCACGTAAAGATCGCGCCCGTCGGTGACGATCAGCATCGCCTCCAGATTGCGCAGATACTTGTCCATGCGCCAGTCCTTTGCCAGATCGACACAGGCGCGGGCCAGTTGGCCGGGCGTGGCCTCCAGCTTGCGCTCCAGCCGTTCCAGCAGGGTAAAGGCATCAGCGGTGGACCCGGCAAAACCGGCGACAACGGCATGGCCCGAAACCTCCAGCCGGCGCACCTTTCGCGCGCTGCCCTTGATTACGGTCTGGCCCAGGCTGACCTGCCCATCCCCGGCAATGACCACCCCGCCGCCGCGCCGCACCGCCAGGATGGTGGTGCCGTGCCAGCCGGGAAACCGTTCGTCGCTCATCTGCCCGCCCCCTGGTTGCGCGCCCCTTATATGGCGGCGCGGGGCGGGGGGGACAACCCATTGCCCTATCGCCATCGCCCGGCGCCCGCGCTAGGCTGGCGTCCATGTTCGCCCGCCCCATGTTCGCCCCCTCTGCCAACCCCCGCCTGCTGGCCGAGCCGCCCGGCGCCGATTTCCCCGCCGCCGTGGTGCGGGGCCTGCGTGCGCGCATGGCGGACCACCCGCCGCAGGCCATGGCGCGGGTGACGATCCTGGCCAACAGCGGCGGCATGCTGCGCCGGTTGCGCGCCGCGCTGATCGGCGATGGCGAGCCCGGCTTTCTGCCGCGCCTGCGGCTGGTCACCGCGCCGGGCGAGGCGGCAATGCTGGCCCCGCCCCCGGCCTCGCCCCTGCGGCGGCATCTGGAACTGGCGCAACTGGTGCGCCGGCTGATCGACAGCGAACCCGATGTCGCCCCGCGCGCCGCCGCCTTCGCACTGGCCGAATCGCTCGCCACGCTCCTGGACGAGATGCAGGCAGAGGGCGTGCCCTTCGATGCGCTGGACCGGCTGGACGTCAGCGACCATTCCGCGCATTGGGCGCGGTCCCTGGGCTTTCTGCGGCTGGTCACGGGCTATTTGGGCGCGGATGCCGCGCCGGATACCCAGCGCCGCCAGCGCATGGCGGTCGAGGCACAGATCGCCCGCTGGCAGGCCACCCCGCCTGCCGATCCGGTGCTGGTGGTGGGCTCTACCGGCTCTCGTTCCGCCACGGCGATGCTGATGCAGGCCGTGGCGCGGCTGCCGCAGGGCGCGGTGGTGCTGCCGGGGTTCGATTTCGACATGCCGCAACTCGTCTGGGACCGGCTGGACGACCCCCTGCAGGGCGAGGATCACCCCCAGTTCCGCCTCGCCGCCCTGATCCGCGCGCTGGGCGTGGCCCCGGGCGATGTGGACCGCTGGTCCGACTCCCCCGCCCCGGATTCAGGCCGCGCGGCGCTGATTTCTCTGGCACTGCGCCCCGCGCCGGTGACTGACCAGTGGCGCGCGGAAGGGGCCGGGCTGGGCGCCCTGCCCGCCGCCACCGTGAACCTGACGCTGATCGAGGCCCCCACCCCGCGGGCCGAGGCCATGGCCATCGCGCTGATCCTGCGCGATGCCGCCGCTACGGGGCAGCGCGCAGCGCTGATCACGCCGGACCGGGCGCTGGCGCGGCAGGTCTCGGCCGCGCTGGACCGCTGGCATATCCGCCCCGATGACAGCGCAGGCCGGCCGCTGGGCCTGTCCGCCGCCGGCCGCTTTCTGCGCCATGTGGCACAGGCACTGGCCGGGCCGCTGACGGCCGAGGCGCTGGTCATCCTGCTCAAGCACCCCATTACCCATTCCGCCACCGACCGCGGCCCGCATCTGCTGCTGACCCGCGCGCTGGAACTGACCCTGCGCCGGCGCGGCACCCTGTACCCGGCGCCCGCCGATCTGGCCCGCTGGGCCGGCGATGACCCCGCGCGCCAGGCCTGGGCCGGCTGGCTGGCGCCCCTGTTGACGGCAGACATGGCCGCAGAGACCCCGCTGGCCGACTGGCTGACCCGCCACCGGGCGCTGGCGGAAGCCCTGGCGCGCGGGCCGTCGGGCGCGGGCACCGGCGCGCTGTGGGAGGAACCGGCGGGCGAGGCCGCGCTGACCCTGATGGCCGAGTTGCAGGACCAGGCCGCGGCGGGTGGCGTGCTGTCCCATCTGGACTATACCGCCCTGATCGACCGCCTGCTGGCCGGGCAGGCCCTGCGCGACGGTGCGGCCGCTCACCCGCTGGTCAGCATCCACGGCATCCGCGAGGCGCGCGAGGTCGCCGCCGAGATCACCGTGCTCGCCGGGTTGAACGAAGGCACATGGCCCGCCATGCCCACGCCCGACCCCTGGCTGAACCGGCAGATGCGCCTGCAGGCGGGGCTATTGCTGCCCGAACGCCAGATCGGCCTGGCCGCGCATGATTTCCAGCAGGCCGCCTGCGCGCCCGGCGTGGTGCTGACCCGCGCCCGCCGCGATGCCGAGGCCGAAACCGTGCCCGCCCGCTGGCTGAACCGCCTGACCAACCTGATCGCAGGCCTGCCCGATCAGCAGGGCCCCGAAGCGCTGGCGGCGATGCGCGCGCGCGGCCGGCACTGGCTGGACACCGCGCGGGCGTTCGAGGCCGATCACAGCACCCTGCCGCCCGCGGTGAAAACCCCCTCGCCCCGCCCCGCACCGGCGCCGCCCGCCTCGGCCCGGCCGCGTCAGCTGCGCGTCACTGCTGTCAAGACCCTGATCCGTGACCCCTATCAGATCTACGCGGAGGCGGTGCTGGGCCTGCGCGTGCTTGACCCCCTTTCGCCCCAGCCGGACGCGCGGCTGCGTGGCATCGTCCTGCACCGGCTTTTCGACGCCTATGTGCGCGCCCATCCCCCCGGCCAGCCCCCTGCGCCGGATGCGCTGCTGACCATGGCCGCCGATATGCTGGAACAGGACATCCCCGCGCCTGCCACGCGGCATTTCTGGCGGGCGCGGCTGGCGCGCGTGGCCGAAGACTTTGCCCGCTGGAACGCCGAGCAGCCCGGCACCCCGGCGCTGGCCGAAAAGACCGGCACCTGGACCCTGAGCCAGCCCGCCTTTACCCTGACGGGCAAGCCGGACCGCATCGACACCTTGCCCGATGGCAGCCTCTATATCGCCGATTACAAGACCGGCACCCCGCCGACGGCAAAGCAACAAGAGCATTTCGACAAGCAACTGATTCTGCTGGCGCTGATGGCAGAGGACGGTGCCTTCCCGGGGCTGTACCCGGCGCCGGTCACGGGCGCGGGTTTCGTCGGCGTCGGCAGCAGCTTCAAGACCGTGGCGGCGCCGGTGTCAGAGGGCGATCTTGCCGAACACCGCGGGAAACTCGCCACCCTGCTGGCCCGCTACCTGCGCCCCGCGCAGGGCTTCACCGCCCGGCGCGCAATGAAGGAGGACAAGGACAGCAGCCCCTATGACGCGCTTTCACGCCTGGGCGAATGGGAACTGACCGATGACGCGGTGACGATCCGGGTGGGCAATCATGACTGAAGCCCTGCCGGAACCGCCGGAACTGGACGAAGCCACGCGCCGCCAGATCACCGCCGCCGCGCCGGAACTGTCCACCTGGCTGTCGGCCAATGCGGGGTCCGGCAAGACGCGGGTGCTGACCGACCGCGTGGCGCGGCTGCTGCTGCGCGGCGCCAACCCGCAGCGCATTCTGTGCCTGACCTATACCAAGGCCGCAGCGGGCGAGATGCAGAACCGCCTTTTCGCCACGCTGGGCGGCTGGGCGATGCTGGACGACGCCGCGCTGAGGGCCGCGCTGACCGGGCTGGGCGAGGGTGCGCACCCCGAACAGCCCATCACCACCGACACGCTGGCCCGCGCGCGGCGGCTGTTCGCCCGGGCGATCGAAACACCGGGCGGGTTGAAGATCCAGACCATCCACGCCTTTTGCAGCGCGCTTCTGCGCCGCTTCCCGCTGGAGGCCGGGGTCGCGCCGGATTTCACCGAGGTCGAGGAACGCAGCCTGGCGCAACTGCGCAACGAGTTGCTGAACCGCATGGCCGAGGGGCCGGAGGCGCCAGCGCTGGAGGGGCTGGCCCGCGTGCTGGGCGAGGACCGGCTGGACCGCATGCTCGCCGCCCTGGGCCGCTTTCGTGCGACTTTCGCCCCCAACATGCCGCCACCGGACCTGCACGCAGCCCTGGGCCTGCCGCCGGGCTATGACGAGGCCGCGCTGATGGCCGAGGTGTTTGCCGGGCTGGAAGCCAGCATGGCGGCAACACTGCTGCCGGCGTTGCAGCCCGGCGGCCCCACCGACCGGAAGCTGGGCGAAGCGCTGGCCCTGCTGAACGGCCCACCCGCCCGGCGGGACCTGCCGGCGCTGGAGGGCGCTTTGCTGAATGGGCCGGGCGCAGCGAAGGCGGGCCCCTTCACCTCGAAGGCCGGCAAGATCCCCACACTGGGCCTGCAGAAAACCCTGACCGACGCCCAGCGCGCCGCCCTGCCCGCGCTGAACGCCCTTGCCGACCGCATGGCAGCCGCCCGCCCCCGGCGGCTGGCGTTGGAGACGCTGGAACGCAGTCAGGCGCTGCATGCCTTTGCCCGGGTCTGGCTGCCGATGCTGGACGCCGCCAAATCCGCCCGCGGCTGGCTGGACTTCGACGACCTGATCACCCGCGCGCAGGCGCTGCTGAAACGGCCCGATGTCGCGCAATGGGTGCTCTACAAGCTTGACGGCGGGATCGACCACATTCTGGTGGACGAGGCGCAGGATACCAGCCCCGGCCAGTGGCAGGTGATCGAACGCCTGACGCAGGAATTCACCGCCGGGCAGGGTGCGCGGAGGGCCGATGCGGCGGGGCTGGGGCGCACGATCTTCGTGGTAGGCGACCGCAAGCAGTCGATCTACTCCTTCCAGGGCGCCGATCTGCGCGGCTTTGACAGCATGCACCACACCTTTGATCAGGGGCTGGCCGGCGTGGGCGCGCGTCTGCATGACATGCAGCTTCTGCATTCCTTCCGCTCTTCCGATGCCGTGCTGCGGCTGGTCGATCAGACATTCGACGGCGGCGGGGCCAGCGGCGGGGTGGGCGGCAGGCCGGAACATCTGCCCTTTTTCGACAGCCTTCCCGGCCGGGTGGACCTGTGGCCGCTGGTATCCCCGCCGGAAAAACCAGCAAGTGGCGATTGGGAAGACCCCGTGGACCGCCCCGGCACCGAGAACCATTTCGTCGTGCTGGCCCGGATGATCGCAGGCGCGATCCGCGCCATGATCGACCGCGGCGAACCGGTGATGGAGGGCAAGACCTGGCGGCCCATGCACGCGGGCGATGTGCTGATCCTGGTGCGCCGGCGCAAGACGCTCTTTCACGCGCTGATCCGCGCCTGCAAGGCCGAGGGGCTGGACATCGCCGGCGCCGACCGGTTGCAACTGGGGCAGGTGCTGGCGGTGCAGGATATCGTCGCGCTGCTGCGGTTTCTGGCGCTGCCGGAGGACGACCTGTCGCTGGCGCAGGCTCTGCGCTCACCCCTGATCGCCATGGACGAGGACGCGCTCTTTCGCCTGGCACACGGGCGCGGCCAGGCCAGCCTGTGGCAGCAGGTGCGCGGGCAGGGCGGCCCGGCGGTGGCGATGCTGCAGGACATGCTGGGCCAGGTCGATTTCCTGCGGCCTTATGAGCTGATCGAACGCCTGCTGACCCGCCATGACGGGCGCCGCCGCCTGCAGGCCCGCTTCGGCACCGAGGCCGAGGAGGCGATCGAGGCTTTCGTGGCGCTGGCACTGGACTACGAGGCCGGGCATGTGCCCTCGCTGGACGGGTTCCTGTCCTGGCTGGCGGCCAGCGATGTCGAGGTCAAGCGCCAGGCCGAAGGCGCGGGCCGGCGGCTGCGGGTGATGACGGTGCACGGCGCCAAGGGGCTGGAGGCGCCGGTGGTGGTGCTGCCGGAAACCGCCGACCGCCGCGACGACGAACGCGGCACGCTGGCCGATATCGGCGGCGTGCCGATCCTGCGCGCCAACAAGGACGCCACAAGCGCCCTGCAGACACAGGCCGACGACGCCGCGAAAACCGCCCGCGCGGAAGAGGATGACCGCCTGCTCTACGTCGCCATGACCCGCGCCCGGCAATGGCTGATCGTCGCGGGCGCGGGCGAGGCGAAAAGCGGCACCAGCTGGCATGAGCGCATTGCCGGGGCGATGCAGGCACTGGACGCAGTGCCGGGCGAAACGCCTGCCGGGCCGGGCCTGCATCTTGCGCATGGCGCCTGGCCGGTGCCTGCGGCTCCGTCACCTCCGTCCCTTCCGGACGCGCCCGCGCCCTTGCCGGAC
Source organism: Paracoccaceae bacterium (assembly GCA_007117005.1). Classification (GTDB taxonomy): domain Bacteria; phylum Pseudomonadota; class Alphaproteobacteria; order Rhodobacterales; family Rhodobacteraceae; genus Pararhodobacter. The sequence goes on along the minus strand of SKHK01000138.1, from coordinate 5,864 downwards.
AGCACGCCGCTGCCCACCCCGCCCGCGCAGACGGCGCCCCTTACGCCCACCAGCCTCGGCGGCGCCAAGGGCCTGCCGGGCGATGCCGGCGATGACGGCACGCCCCCGGACCCGGCCGAGGCGGAACAGGCCCTCACCCGCGGCCAGATCACCCATCTGCTGCTGGAAACCCTGCCCGGCCTGCCGCCCGCCGGCCGCGATACCGCCGCGCAGGCCCTGCTTTCAGCCATCGACCCGGGCACCGCAGCCTCGATCATGGCCGAGGTTCAGGCGGTGCTGGATCACCCCGCGCTGGACGGGCTCTTCGGGCCGGACGCGTTGGCCGAGGTCTCGCTTTCCGGGCAGTGGCGGGGCGTGCCGCTATGGGGGGTGATCGACCGGCTGCTGGTGGCGCCTGACCGCGTGCTGGCGGTGGATTTCAAGACCAACCGTCAGACCCCCGCCCGCGACGATCAGGTGCCGGAGGGGCTGCTGCGCCAGATGGCCGCCTATCACCACCTGCTGGCGCCGCTCTATCCCGGCCGGCGGATCGATTGCGCGCTGGTCTGGACGGCCGATGCCAGCGTCATGCCGCTGGACCCGGCCGACATGACCGCCGCGCTGACCCGCGCCGCCGCCGACCCGGCGCTGCGGCCCAGGCTGACCCCACGCTGAAGGCCCTGGCCAAGCCGCCCCGCCGCCCCATCTGTTGGGCCGTGACAGCACGAGGCCCGCCATGCACGACATGTCCGACGACAATCGCCCCCTGCCGCCGCCGGCCAGCGTCCCGGCCTCGCGCGCGGCGCGGCTGTTGCGGCTGGGGGGCATGGCCTCAGGCGTCTTGGGGGGCATGCTGGCGGACGGGGCCCGCGAACTGGCGCGCGGCAGCCGCCCCAGCCTGCCCGATCTGCTGCTGACCCCCGGCACCGCCAGCCGCCTGACGCGGGACCTGGGACGGATGCGCGGCGCGGCAATGAAACTGGGGCAGCTGATCTCGATGGACAGCGGGCTGATCCTGCCGCCAGAGATGTCGCAAACCCTTGCCGCGCTGCAGTCTCAGGCCCGCCACATGCCGCCCGCGCAGTTGCGCGACGTGCTCAACCGCGAATGGGGCGCGGGCTGGCAGCGGCGTTTCGCGCGATTCGACGTGCGGCCCTTTGCGGCGGCATCCATCGGGCAGGTGCACCGGGCACAAACGCGCGACGGGCGCGACCTAGCGATCAAGGTGCAATATCCCGGCGTGCGCGCCAGTATCGACAGCGATATCGACAATCTGGGCCTGATGCTGCGCATCGCCGGCGCCGCGCGGCAGGGCATCGACCTGGCCCCCATGCTGAAGGCCGCGCGCGATCAGTTGCACCAGGAGGCCGATTACGCCGCCGAGGCGCGCAACCTAGGGGCCTTCAGCGACCTGCTGGCGGGGTCGGAACGGTTCACCCTGCCCGGGCTGCATGATGATCTCTGCACCCCCTCGGTGCTGGCCATGGACTATCTGCACAGCCAGCCGTTGGACACGCTGGCCACGGCATCGCAGGCCCTGCGCGACCGCGTGGCGGCTGATCTGATCGACCTGGTGCTGCGCGAATTGTTCGATTTTCGCCTGATGCAGACCGACCCCAACCTGGCGAATTACCGTTTCGACCCCGAAACCGGGCGCATCTGCCTGCTGGATTTCGGCGCGGTCATGCCGATCAGCCCGGAAATGGCGCAGGACTTCCGCGCGCTGCTGGGCGCCGCGCTGGACCGGGACAACATGGCCGCCCGCGCCCTGATGAGCCGCATCGGCTATTTCGGCGACCGGACGCCGCCAGCGCATCGGGACCTGATCCTGCAGCTTTTCGACACCGCGATGGAACCCCTGCGCCAGGCCGCGTCTTTTGACTTTGGCCATGCCGATATGATCGACCGGCTGCGCGCCATGGGCCGACCGCTGGGCAATGAGCGCGAACTGACCCATGTTCCGCCACCGGAAACGCTGTTCCTGCACCGAAAGATCGGCGGCATCTACCTGACCGCCACGCGCCTGCGCGCCCGCGTGGCGCTGCGCCCGCTGCTGGAGGGCTATCGACGCTGAACCGGCTGCCTCAGCCCTTTTTCAGGCAACGGCTGCCCAGCACCTCGGCGATCTGCACGGCGTTCAGCGCGGCCCCCTTGCGCAGGTTGTCGGACACGCACCACAGGTTCAGGCCGTTTTCCACCGTGCTGTCCTGCCGGATGCGGCTGACATAGGTGGCGAAATCGCCCACGCAATCGACCGGCGTGATGTAACCGCCGGCCTCGCGCTTGTCGACGACCAGGATGCCCGGCGCCTCGCGCAGGATGTCGCGGGCCTCTTCCTCGTCCAGGAAATCCTCGAATTCGATGTTTATCGCCTCGGAATGGCCAACAAAGACCGGCACGCGCACGCAGGTCGCGGTCAGCTTGATCGACTTGTCCAGGATCTTCTTGGTTTCGGCCACCATCTTCCATTCCTCGCGGGTGGCGCCGTCTTCCATGAAACTGTCGATATGCGGGATGACGTTGAAGGCGATCTGCTTGGGGTAGACCGAGGGTTCGACCTCCTGACCCGGGACATACATGCCCTTGGTCTGGTTCCACAGCTCATCCATCGCGTCCTTGCCGGTGCCGCTGACCGATTGATAGGTGCTGACAACCACGCGCTTGATGCGGGCACGGTCATGCAGGGGCTTCAGCGCGACCACCATCTGCGCGGTGGAACAGTTGGGGTTGGCGATGATGTTCTTCTTCGCGTAGCCGTCCACGGCCGCGGCGTTCACTTCCGGCACCACCAGCGGCACGTCGGGGTCGTAGCGATAGAGCGAGGAGTTGTCGATCACCACGCAGCCCGAGGCCGCCGCGCGCGGCGCGTGCTTTTTCGTGGCGTCCGAGCCGATGGCGAAAAACGCGATATCCCAGCCGGTGAAATCGAACGTCTCCAGGTCCTGGCATTTCAGGGTCCGGTCGCCAAAGCTGCATTCGGTGCCCAGGCTGCGGCGAGAGGCCAGAACGGCGATCTCGTCCACCGGGAATTCCCGTTCGTCCAGGATGTTCAGCATTTCGCGGCCCACATTGCCCGTGGCGCCTGCAACGACGATTCGATAGCCCATGCCCATGTCTCCCTCGGCAGCAGCAGGCGCGCCATACATCAGGTGCGTTGCGGGCGAAAGGGGGCAGGCGCGGGGCCGGGTAATCAGGGCAGGGCGATATCGACCCAGACCAGCGCATGGCGGCCCGGCGGCGGCGGCCAGTAAAGGCCGCTGGCCGTGACCCGCAGCGCGGCATCGGGCAGGATATAGCTGCCACGCAACCAGCCCGGCCCGCGCGGGAAATGTGCCGTTGCCCCGGGCGGGGCCAGCGGGTCACGCGGGGCCGCGGCGGTGGGTGCCGGGTCCTGCAGCGCGGGATGGGCCAGCAGTGTACGGATGGCCCGGGGCAGACCCTGCGCTCCATCGGGGTCCAGGTTGGCATTGCCCATCAGCACGAAAGGCGTGGCGGGCGGTGGTGCGAGACCGCGCCCGTCCAGCAGATGCGCCCAGAACATCGTCTCGTCATGGTTGCGGTTGCGGTTGCGCTGGTGCGGGCCGCCAAAGGCCGGCGGGCCGGCGTGCCAGGTCATCAGCGTCAGGCTGTGGCCGCCGGGCAGGCGCACGGGCAGCATCCAGAAACCGGTGCTGGCCAGGCGCTGGATGTCGAACACCGCGTCCGAGGGGAACAGCCGCCCCTCATGGCGCGGCAGCAGCGCATCGGGCAGGTCGCGCCACAGAAAGGCGGAATGGTCCTGCATCCCGCCCGCGTCAATCGGCCAGCGGGACAGGACGGCCATGCCGGAGGCCCCCGCGAATCGCCCGAAGCCCTGTGCATCATCCGGGGTGCCGGTGCGCCCGTCGCCATCCATGTCCAGCCCCGTCGCCATGCCGCGGTTCGGCAGGGTGGCAAAGCGGTGCGGCATGGCATGCCCGGCGACCGCCAGCGCCTGCTGAAACGCGGCCAGCGCCACATGGTTCAGGTCATGATCGAAGCCGAGCAGCAGCAGGATATCCGGCTGCGCCGCCAGGATCGCTGCCTGCACGCGGCCCACGTCTTCGGCGCCGGCGCGTATGTCGCGCAACAAAAGGCCAGGTCCCTGGCGCGAGAGTTCGGTGTGGAAGACCGCCATCCTGACGCTGCCCTGTGCCGGGGTGGGGGGTGCCGCGGTCTGGGCCACGGCCGGAGATAAAGCCGACAGCGCGAAAGCCAGCAGCGAAAGGGTCAGGAAACGGACGATCCGACCGCCGCGGCCCGGCGCAGCCCGCCACCACGTCAGGCGGTGGCGAGGGGGCTGCTTTCGGTGTCGATGAACTGTCGCCGGTTGGCACGGATCATCCGGGCCACCCGCAGCATGGCGATACCGCGCATGATCAGGCTGACCGGCACAAAGGCCCAAAGCGCAATCCCCCAGACAAAACCGACCGGCGATTCCAGCGACAGGGGCTGCACCAGCAACGCCGATGCCATGATGATCCCCGGCAACAGGAATGGCAAAAGAATACCTAACAGAATGTTAATCTTTGCCGTGCGCAGCAGGCGCGCCACGACGTCACTGCCGGCAGTGGGGTCGAACATCGGCAGATTGATCCAGACGTTGAAAGGGCCGGGGCCCATCGGCCACAGATTCAGCCGGATTGCGACCCAGAAGGCCACCACAGTGGTCAGGCCCAGCACCAGGGCCAGCGAAGCCCCGTGCTGCACGGCCAGCAAATGCGCCTCGGGCACCGAACCGGGTAGCGCAGCGACAAGCAGCCTCACCGGGCTGAACGCAAAGTCCAGCACCTGCGCACAGCTTGCCGCCAGCACCTGGGCAAAGCCCGCCACCCCCTCGGCCGGTGACCCGGCGCGCGCGAGCAGCGACAGCGAGAGCACCATCACCGCGATCAGCAGAAACCGGGTCCGGTTGAAGGGCGCGGCGAAGCGGAATTCGATCATGCCGGGATAATCCGAGCAGTATTCGATGAAGACGAAAACCCCGGCGAAAAGCGCCAGCAGTACCATCATCTGCGCAGACTCAGCCGATGTCGACGGGACCATGACCGCAGGCAGCATCACAAGCCCGGCCGTCAGCAGACCACGGGTTACCGCACCGGGGAAAGAGGCGTTCGCCTTCGGCTTCGTCATTGACCTGCTCTGGCCCTGCCCGGCTGGACGGGCCTGTTTTTTCCTGGTCACGCGGCCCGAAAGGCCCGCGATCACCTGCCTTATTGTTGCCACAATCTTGCCCATTTCCCACGAATCCCGCAAGTCCCGACGCAATGGTTGGCCGACAGCGGCGCGTTTTGAAGGAAAAACTGTCGCCGCTTTGCATCAACTTCGTGGAAAAAATGTGGCACTCTGCGCGGGCGCCACAATATGTAGTGTCTTCAGCGTCCTTACACCCAAGGACGCTGTTGTTCGGCCTGGGTTTCAAAAGCATCAATTGAAGATACTTTGTTCAGCGTCAGGCCGATATCATCGAGCCCGTTGAGCAGGCAGTGCTTCTTGAAGGGGTCGATCTCGAAGGTGAAAACGGTCCCGTCCGCGGCGCTGACGGTCTGCGCCTGCAGATCGACGCTGATGCGCGCATTGGCGCCCTTTTGCGCGTCTTCCATCAGGTGATCGACCGCTTCCTGCGGCAGGACTACGGGCAAGATGCCGTTCTTGAAGCAGTTGTTGTAGAAGATATCGGCGAAACTGGTGGAAATCACGCAGCGGATGCCGAAATCCAGCAGCGCCCAGGGCGCGTGTTCTCGCGAAGAACCGCAGCCGAAATTGTCGCCCGCCACCAGGATCTCGGCATTGCGATAGGCGGACTGGTTCAGCACGAAATCGGCGATCTCGTTGCCGTCGGCGTCATAGCGCATCTCGTCGAACAG
>SKHK01000209.1 GCA_007117005.1 Paracoccaceae bacterium | reverse complement strand
ACCGCGCCCGCGCCGAGGACAGCGGCAACCCGCGCAGCGCCACCTTCGCGCCCATCGAGACGATCACCGCGCTGGACGACCACACCGTCGAAATCGTGCTGAACGCGCCCGATGCCTTCTTCCTGTTCGACCTTGCGCAGGGCCCGGCCTCTATCGTGTCCGAGGCGACGGTCGACACCAATGCCAGCCGCCCCGTCGGCACCGGCGCCTTCATGTTCGACAGCTGGACCCGCGGCGACCGGCTGCGGCTGGTACGCAACGACGACCACCGCGATGCGGACAGCGTAGCGCTGGCAGCGGTGGAATTCCGCTTCATCTCTGACCCCGCCGCCGCCACCGCGGCGCTGCTGGCGGGCGATCTGGACGCTTTCCCGGGTTTTCCCGCGCCGGAGCTTGTCGCCCAGTTCGAGGCCGACCCGCGCTTCACCGTCTCCGTCGCCAGCACCGAGGGCGAGGTGATCCTGGCCATGAACAACGGCCGCGCGCCCTTTACCGACATCAATTTCCGCCGCGCCGTCAGCCATGCCATCGACCGCGAGGACATCATCGAGGGCGCGATGTACGGCTTCGGCATCCCCAACGGCACCTTCTACCCTCCGCACGGGCCGGCCTATGTGGACTTGACCGACCGCTACCCGCTGGACCATGACGCCGCCCGCGCGCTGATCGAAGAGACCGATTTCGACGGGCGCGACCTGGTCATGCGCCTGCCCCCCTTCCCCTATGCCACGCGTTCGGGCGAGATCATCCAGCAGCAACTGGCCGCCGTAGGGCTGAATGTGCGGATCGAAAATGTGGAATGGGGTTTCTGGCTGGAAGAAGTGTTCCGCGGCCAGAACTACGACTTCACCATCATCGCCCATACCAGCCCCAACGATCTGGGCAATTTCGCCCGCGGCCCGGGCTATTTCTATGCCTATGAGGACGAGGATTTCGTCGAGCTGTGGAACGCCATCCGCACCGAGACCGATGACGAAACCCGGCTGGAGATGCTGCGCCAGGCGCAGATCCATGTCACCGAACAGGCGGTGCACGGCTTCCTGTTCCAGCTGCCCGCCATCGGCATCTTCCGTGACGGGGTGTCGGGCTTCTGGCCCTCGCAGCCGGTGCTGCAACTGCCGTTGACCGAACTGTCGATGAACTGACGCGCGCCCATCGGCGCCAGCCGCGGGCGGTCTCGCCGCCCGCGGCATGGCTTTGGAAGACCCCGCCCGCATGGCCTATTTCCTGATCCGCCGCACCATCGGCTTCGTGCTGACGCTGCTGACCGTCTCGGTCGTGGTCTTTGCGGTGATGAACGTCCTGCCCGGCGATCCGGCGCTGACCATCCTCGGCATCGACGCCAGCGAGCAGGCGCTGGAGAACCTGCGCCGGCAACTGGGGCTGAACGATCCCGTCCATATCCGTTACCTGAACTGGATCGGCGGTGCGCTGCAGGGCGATTTCGGCACCAGCCATTCCTTTCGCGTCCCGGTCAGCGAATTGATCGTCGAACGCCTGCCGATGACCGTCTCGCTGGCGATCAGCGGCATGGTCGTCACCATCATCCTGGCGCTGGTGCTGGGCGTGGCGGCGGCGGCGAACCACGGCAAGCCGGGCGACTGGGGGGTGATGTTCCTGGCGCAGATCGGCATTGCGGTGCCGTCCTTCTGGCTGTCGATCCTCTTGATCCTGCTCTTTGCCGTGTCGTTGCAATGGCTGCCGCCGGGCGGCTTTCCCGGCTGGTCGGACCCCTTGGGCGCCATCCGATCGCTGATTCTGCCCACCGCCGCGCTGGCGCTGGTGCAGGGCGCGGTGCTGGCCCGCGTCACGCGGTCCTCGGCGCTGGAGGTGATGCGCCTGGATTACGTCCGCACCGCGCGGGCCAGCGGTTTTTCGCGCCAGCGGGTGCTGTGGCGCCATGTGCTGCCCAACGCGCTGGTGCCGATCGTGACCATCGTGGGGCTGCAATTCGCCTCGCTCGTCACCGGGACCATCGTGATCGAGAACGTGTTTTCGCTGCCCGGGCTGGGGCGGTTGATCTTTCAGTCGATTTCCAACCGTGACCTGCCCACCGTGCAGGCGCTGGTGATGCTGTTTGCCGCCATCGTGGTGACGGTCAATTTCATCGTCGATGTGATCTATGTCTTCATCGACCCCCGCCTGAAGGCCCGCACATGAAGGCAGACCAATGAGCGGCCGGTTGCCCGTCAACCTGATCATCGGCGCCGTGCTGGTGGCGCTGGTGGTGGGCGTGGCCGCACTGTCGCTGATCTGGACGCCGCATGACCATGCGGCCATGACCATCCGCAACCGCTTCCAGCCCGCCGATGGCGTCTACTGGCTGGGCACCGATCAGCTGGGCCGGGATATCGTCAGCCAGTTGATGGTCGCCGCGCGCAATTCCATGACCGTGGCGCTGGTCGCGGTGCTGATCGGCGGCAGTATCGGGGTGATGTTCGGGCTTCTGGCCTCGGCCCTTGGCGGCTGGGTCGAGGATCTGATCATGCGCGTGGCCGATATCGGCTTTGCCTTTCCGGCGCTTTTGTTCGCGATCATGCTCTCGGCCGTCTTCGGCCCCTCGCTGACCATCGCGGTGGCCGCCATCGCCTTCATCAACATCCCCGTCTTTGCCCGCGTCACCCGCGCCAGCGCCAACCAGATCTGGATGCGCGACTATGTCGCCGCCGCCCGCGCCGCTGGGCATGGCCGTTTCGCCATCTCGCGCGATCATATCCTGCCCAATATCGCCGCCCCGGTGATCGTGCAGGGCACCATAGAATTCGCCGTGGCGATCCTGGCCGAGGCCGCGCTGTCCTATCTTGGCCTTGGCGCGCAGCCCCCCTCGCCCAGCTGGGGCCGCATGCTGTCAGAGGCGCAGACGCTGATGTTCATGGCCCCGCATCTGGCGATCTATCCGGGCCTGTGCATCGTCATCGCGGTACTGGGTTTCAGCCTGCTGGGCGACGGGCTGCGCGATATCACCGACCCGCGGCTGAAACGGAGGCGGGCATGATGGAACTGAGCCAGGTTTCGGTCGGTTTCGCCGGCGCGGTGGCGCTGCGCAAGGCGAGCGTTTCCATCGCCCCCGGCGCGCGGCTGGGGATCGTGGGCGAATCCGGTTGCGGCAAGTCCATGCTGGGCCTGTGCCTGATGGGCATGGTGCCGGATGCCGGACAGGTCACGGGCTCGATCCGGCTGAACGGGCAGGAACTGGTGCGCGCGCCGGAACGGGTCTGGCGGCGGCACCGGGCGCGCGATGTGGCGATGATCTTTCAGGAACCCATGGCCGCGCTGAACCCGCTGAAACGCGTGGGCGACACGGTGATGGAGCCGCTGATGATCCATGAGGGCCTGTCGCGCAGCACGGCACGCGCCCGGGCGCTGGCACTGTTCGAGGAAGTCGGCCTGCCCGACCCCGCCGCCCGCCTGCGCCAGTATCCGCATGAAATATCCGGCGGGCAGCGCCAGCGGGTGCTGATCGCGCTGGCGCTGGCGTGCAATCCCGGCCTGCTGGTGGCCGATGAACCCACCACGGCGCTGGATGCCAATGTCGCGCTGCGGATCATCGATCTGCTGGTGCGGCTGTCGGAAAGCCGCAACATGGCGCTGGTCTTCATCAGCCATGATCTGGCCGCGGTTTCCCGCGCGACCGATCAGATGCTGGTCATGTATGGCGGCGACATCGTCGAGCGCGGGCCCACCGCGCAGGTGCTGGCCGAACCCCGCCACCCCTACACGCAGGGCCTTCTGGGCGCGCGGCCGGGGCTGGAAAACCGCGGCCGCACGCCGGACGGGCGGCGCAAGCGGCTGGTGACGATCCCGGGAACGGTGCCGCCGCTCCATGACCTGCCGCAGGGCTGCCGATTCTCTGGCCGCTGCGGGCAGGAATTCGCCCCCTGCGCCCGTCAACGCCCGCAACCCACCGCGCTGGGTCAGGGCCAGGAGGCCGCCTGCCATCTTCTCTCGCCCCTACACGCTGGCCACGGCACGTGCCGGGGGGCAGCATGAGCGCGCCGCTCTTGCAACTCGACGGCGTCAGTCGCCGCTACCGCATGCCGCGCACGGCGCTTTTGCGCCCACCGCCGGTGCTGACGGCGGTGGATGACGTGTCGCTGACCCTGAACGCCGGGCAGACGCTGGGCATCGTGGGCGAATCAGGGTCAGGCAAATCCACGCTGGCGCGCATGATCATGGCGTTCGAGGCGCCGGACGAGGGTGCGGTGCGGTTTCAGGGCGCCGGCCTCAACCGCCTGTCCGGCGCCGATCTGCGGCTGGCACGACGCCGGTTCCAGATGGTGTTCCAGGACCCGTTCGGCTCGCTCGATCCACGCCGCCGGGTGGGCTGGTCCATCGCCGAACCCCTGCGCGCCACGGGGGCAGAGGACAGCGCCGCCCGCGTGACCCAGGCGCTGTATCAGGTGGGCCTGCGCGCAGGCGACGCGCAGAAATACCCGCATGAATTCTCCGGCGGGCAGCGCCAGCGCATCGCCATCGCCCGCGCCATCGTCACCCGCCCCGCGCTGCTGGTGGCTGACGAGGCCGTGTCGGCGCTTGATGTCTCGGTCCAGGCGCAGATCCTGAACCTGCTGATGGACCTGCAGGAGGAGATGGGGCTGGCGATGATTTTCATCAGCCATGACCTTGCGGTTGTCGCCTGTATCTGCGACCGGATACTGGTGATGCGGAACGGAAAATCCATCGAGACCGGCGACACCGGCGCGCTGATCGCCGCGCCCCGGCATGACTACACGCGCTCGCTGCTGGTCGCCTCGGGGATAGAGACATGACGCATTTCCTGCATCTGACCGATCTGCACCTGTCCGTGGGCAACAATCATCAGGCAAAGGCCGACCTGCTGGCCCGCATATCCGATGCCATCCCCGGCCTGCGCATCCCGCCGGATTTCGTGGTCATCAGCGGCGATCTGGCCGACCGGGGCGACGCCGACAGCTACGGCGCCCTGCGCCCGATGATCGACGCCTTTCCGGTGCCCGTGGTGCTGGCGCTGGGCAACCATGACCGCCGCGCGGGCTTTCACGGCGCCTTTGGCGACGCGGCCCATGACGGCCCCCATGACCATGACACGGTTCTGGCCGGGCTGCATGTCATCACGCTGGACACGGCCGTGCCGGGCCGCGTGGCGGGTGCGCTGGACGCGGGCCAGATCGACTGGCTGCGCGCCGCGCTGGCCCGTCATGCGGAGCTGCCGAAACTGATCGTCGCGCATCACCCGCCGATGACCGAACCCGGCGCCCTGCCCTGGACCTGCCTGGATGCGCAAAGCACCGAGGCGCTGGCCACGGCGCTGACCGGGCAGCAGGTGGTTGCCATCCTGTCCGGGCACATCCACATGAACCGCTTCAGCCTGTGGCGGGGCGTGCCGCTGGTAGTGTCATCCGGCCTGCATTCCACCATCGACCCGCTGTATGACGCCGGGCTGCGCATCCGCGAGGGCGCCAGTTTCGCCATGGTCCGGCTGGTCGGCACCGACCTGTCGGTGCATTTCGTGCCTGTCCTGCCCGAAGGGCGCGAACTGGGCGTGATCGAGGCCGCCCGGCTAAGGGCTTTCGGATGAAGGATGACCACCCCATGACCCGCCGCCACCTGGCCCTGACCGGCACGCATAACATCCGGGATCTGGGCGGCTACGCCACTGCGCGCGGCACGCAGACCGCCTGGCGGCGCTTTCTGCGCGCCGACAGCCCCCACGGGCTGGACAGCACTGGGCAGGACCGTCTGCAGGGCGAGGGGCTGGCCACCGTCATCGATCTGCGCACGAAGGCCGAGACCGAACACACCCACAACCCCTTTGCCGCGCGGGCGGGCGTCCGCTACATCCACCAGCCGCTTTTCGACGCGCTGGCCCCGCACAAGCTGGCGGGTGCGGCACAGGCGCGCGGCGACGACCCGCTGCTGAATTTCTACCGCAGCGCGCTGGACGAACGCCACGAGCCCCTGCGCGAGATCATGGCGATGATCGCCCGCGCGGAGGACGGCGCGGTGATGTTCCACTGCACCGCCGGCAAGGACCGCACCGGCATCGTGGCCGCCCTGCTGCTGGGCCTGGCAGAGGTTTCCACCGATGATATCGTCGCCGATTACGCCCTGACCGAGGGGCTGATCGCCGAGATGGTGGCGGGGTTTCTGGAAACCGCGCGGCAGGACGGGCGCGACGTCGACGCCTATGCGCGGCTGCTGAAGGCCCCGGCGCCGACGATGCGCGCCACGCTGGGCCATCTGGAGGCGCGCTATGGCTCGGTTCCGCGCTATCTGACGCATATCGGCCTGGCGCCGGGCGATATCTCGGCGCTTGGCGACAGGCTGCATGACGAAACGGGCGGGCAGTAAGCGCCCTGCCCGGCGCGGCTGCCCCGGCGCGATTGGTTGAGCGGGCCGGTCTGGTCCATTGCGGGTGATATCCCCGCCCCGCCCCCAAGCCGTCATCACGCCATGGCCAGCCGCCGGGCCTCTGCCTGCAGGCTGCGCGCCTGCTCTCTCGCCGCAGCGACGCGCGGCTCTGGCGCCTGATCCAGTGCCAGGGCATCGGCAAACCGCGACCAGTTGAACGGGTTGCGCGCCGCGTTCGTCACCCGTTCCGAGGCCAGCGCCCGCGCCATGGCCCCGGACCCGCCGCGCAGCGCCGCGGCCAGCAGCGTGCGGTCAAGCGCGTCGCGCTGGGCATGCGAGCCGCCGAATTCGGCCGCGTGGCCGCGCAGGGCATAAAGCGTCTCGGCGCAGTCGGCGTAGCGCCCCGCGCCGAAATCGACGATGGCGCGGCAGACCGGCAGACCCACACGGCGCGTCATCGTCCAGGCATTGGTGCCATCGTCGCCGGCCGCCAGATAGCGTTCCATCCGCGCCACCACATGCCCGGCCGCATCCATGTCACCGCCCGCGACATGGGCCATGGCGGCATGCATGTCGTTGAACGGGTAATGCGGCACCTCTGGCAGCACCCCTTTCCAGTCACCCGAAAGCGGCCCCGCCCGGCTGCTGACGTCATGCCCATCGACATGCAGCCGCCACAAAAGCGCCGAGGCGTCCAGCATCGTCACTTCCACGCGCATCTGCTCGTCAAAGAAGATACCCTTGTCATAGGTCTTCAGCGCGCCGTCGATATCGCCGCTGTCCAGCTGGAACAGCGCCGTGTGCCACCAGTTATGGCCGGCAAAGAGATTGCCCTCGGCCCAGTCCCCGGTGCGGCCGGTCATGAAGGCGATCCCCTCGCCCGTCATGCCGCGCATCTCGTAGCTGTGCGCGACGGCATGCACGGCCCAGGCGTCCTTTGGGTGAAGGGCCAGCGCGCGCAGGCCCGTCTCCTCGGCCGCGGCGTACTGGCCGTTCTCTTCCAGCCCGAAGGCCAGCGCGCCCAGAACGATGCCGTAATGGGGGTCAGCCTCGTCCCAGGCGGTGATCTGACGCGCCACGCGGTCGCGCAGGTTGCGGGTCTGGCCTGCGAAGAAATCCATCTCATGGCCCACGCGCAGGCCCATAACCTCGCGCGGGTAGTCCAGCCCCAGCCGGTCCAGTATGCCCGCCGCACGGCGCAGATCGCCGCCCACCCAGGCGTCGATGGCCGCAGCATGGGCCTGCTCCACGGCGCTGAGCCGCCCGGTGTCGATCACCCCGCGCAGGCCCGCCATGATCTGCCCCGCCATATGGGTATATTCGGGCGAGGTCATGTAGAGCATCATGTAGGCCTTGGCGAAATGCGGCATGCCGAATTCCGGGTTCTCGGCAATCGCCGCGTCCAGCGTTTCCAGCACCGGGGCCTGAAAGTAGCTCATCTGCTGCACGCCCTGGGCATAAAGCGCCATGCCGCGGTCAGAGGCGGTGGGAAAGGCGATGCCCTGCGGGTCGGTGGCGGCCATGGCGTTGCTCCCGTTACAAAAACGCCTGCGCAGGTTTGCACAGGCGCCGGCCACGGGCAACGCGCTTGTGCCTCGCCGATTGTGGTTGCGCATCTGTCTGTCGCAGCGGCATTGTTTCGCGGGTGAAGGAATGGGCTTTTCCTTCCCCCGGGAACACATTAGGCAAGCTGCATGAGTACCGCACAGCCCCCCCTCTCCGACGCCCGTGCGCGCCGCAATGTCTGGGTCCTGGTCGCCGCGCAGGCCATCCTGGGATCGCAGATGCCGATGATCTTCATCATCGGCGGGCTGGCCGGCACGACACTGGCCAGCAATGTCTGCTGGGCGACGCTGCCGATTTCGATGATCGTGCTGGGCTCGATGCTGACCGCGACGCCGCTGGCGGCCTTCATGCAGAAATACGGCCGCCGCCGGGGCTTCGTGCTGACCGCGCTGGGCGGCGCGGCGGGGGCGGTGGTCGGCGCGATCGGGCTGCTGCAGGGGTCTTTCCTGCTGTTCAACATCGGCTCGCTGCTGACCGGCATCTACATGTCCGGCCAGGGTTTCTACCGCTTCGCCGCCGCCGACACCGCATCCGACAGCTTCAAGCCGAAGGCGATTTCGCTGGTCATGGCGGGCGGGCTGTTGTCGGCCGTGCTGGGCCCGCAACTGGTCAAGGTGACGGCCGAAACCATGATCGTGCCGTTCCTTGGCACCTATCTGGCTGTGGTGGCGCTGAACATCGGCGGCATGGCGCTGTTTGCATTCCTTGACATCCCCAAGCCCCCTGCGCCGGACCGTAACGCGCCGATGGTTGGCCGCACACGCATGGAGATGCTGCGCGACCCGGCCATCGCCGTGGCGATCATCTGCGCCACCGTGTCCTATGCGCTGATGAACCTGGTGATGACCTCGACCCCGCTGGCGGTGGTGGGCTGCGGCTTTTCTACCGGGCACGCGGCCGATATCGTGTCGGCGCATGTGCTGGCGATGTATGCGCCCTCGTTCATCACCGGGCATCTGATCGCGCGCTTCGGGGTCAATACCATCGTGGCGACGGGGCTGGCGATCCTGGCGGCATCGGGTGCGGTGGCGCTGATGGGGGTGGAACTGGAACATTTCTACATTGCGCTGATCCTGCTGGGCATCGGCTGGAATTTCGGCTTCATCGGCGCCACCACGATGCTGGCGCGCAACCATGCGGCAAGCGAGCGCGGACGCATCCAGGGCATCAACGACATGATCGTCTTTGGCGGCGTGACGGCGGCCTCGCTGTCTTCGGGGCAGTTGATGAACTGCTGGGGGCCTGATCCGGAATCGGGCTGGCAACTGGTTAATCTGGCGATGCTGCCCTTCCTGGTGCTGGCCGGCGGCGCGCTGATCTGGCTGGCGATGCGGCCGCGCGCGGCGTAACGCGCTGCAAGACCGGGCGGGCCCTGGCAATGCCCGAAAACCGCGCCGGGCAGGGTTGACCCCCGGCGCCGTCCCGTCTAAGCCCGCGCTGCCAGAGCGGCGGAATGGTCCTGCCGCATCGATGGAGGCACCCTTGGACGACGGAAGTAGAAGCTGGGCACCCTTGCCGCTTCGCGCTTCGCGGAACGGTCCGGTGCCCATGCTCGTTCTACCTTACAGCACGGTCTGACGGACGTCACGCCTGACCACGGGGTCACGCGGGGGGTCTGCCACCCCCTGACGGAGCATGACCCATGAACGACACCGCAACCCTGACCGCCAACGCCCTGAGCCGCTTTCTGCAGGCCGATGATCGGCAGTCCATCGCCGCGGCGCTGCGCCATGAACACCCGGCCGATATCGTCGGCATGATCGGCGAGATGCCGGTGCAGGAGATGGCGCAGATCCTGCTGTGCCTGGAGGCCAACAAACAGGCCACCCTCTTCGGCTATTTCGACCATGAGACGCAGGTCGAACTGGCTGCCGCGCTGGAGCGCACGGACATGGCCCGCATCTTTGGCGCCATGGCCCATGACGAACGTGCCGACCTATTCGCCGAACTGACTGAAGAGCAACGAAACGCCCTGCTGCCGGGTCTGGCGCAGGCCGAGCGTGAGGACATGCGCAAGCTCGCCGCCTATCCCGAGGGCACGGTGGGTTCGGTGATGACCTCGGACTATGCCACACTGCCGCCTGCCATGACGACGGTGCAGGCCATCGCGCATCTGCGCCGCGTGGCGCCGGATGCCGAGACGATCTATCACTCCTATGTCGTCGACGACGAACGCCGGCTGGTGGGCAGCGTGTCCCTGCGCGACCTGCTGGTGGCGCGGGACACCGCGACGGTCGAAGAGATCATGCGCCGTGACCCGCCCTTCATCCGCGCCGAAGACAAGCGCGAAGACGCGGTGGAGGTGATCCGCAAATACGACCTGCTGGCCGTGCCGGTGATCAATGGCGGCGACCGGCTGGCCGGGATCGTGACCTATGACGACGCGATGGACGTGGCGCAGGAAGAAGAGACCGAGCGTTTCACCAAGATCTCGGCGGTCAGCGGGGTCGGCGCCAACATGCTGGATGCCTCGCTCGGGCTGCTCTATCGCAGGCGCATCCCGTGGCTGCTGATCCTGGTCTTCGGCAACGTGTTTTCGGGCATTGGTATCGCCATCTACGAAGACACTATCTCGGCGCATCTGGCACTGGTCTTCTTCCTGCCGCTTCTCATCGCCTCTGGGGGCAACGCCGGGTCGCAATCGGCAACGCTGATGGTGCGCGCACTGGCGACGGGCGACGTCAAGATGACGGATTGGGGCCGGATGCTGGCGCGCGAACTCGCTGTGGCGATTGCGCTGGCCGCGACGATGGCGATTGCGGTGTCGTCCATCGGCTTTGTGCGTGGCGGGCCGGAAATCGCCCTGGTCGTCTCTGTTTCGATGGTGTTGATCGTCACCATCGGCTCGCTGATCGGCATGCTTCTGCCCTTCCTGCTGAGCCGGTTCAACATGGACCCTGCCACAGCCTCGGCGCCGCTGGTGACCTCGATCGCCGATGCGGTCGGTGTGCTGGTCTATTTTGCCATCGCGACCATGCTGCTGGGGCTGGCGGGCTAAGACGCCCCGGCCAGAGGCAACAAGCAAACGGGCGGCCATGGGCCGCCCGTTTTCGTTCTTGTGCGTGATCAGTACCGTTCGATGATCAGGTCGGCATCGCAGCTGTTGCCGCCCCAGGTGCCGATCCAGATCTGGTAATCGCCGGCCTCGGCGTTACCTATGTTCAGCCGCGCATTCCAGTTGCTGTCGCTGATGTCGTCGTTGAACCACCACTGGCCCGAGGGGTCGCGCACCAGAAGCGTGGTGTCGCAGGTCCGCCCGTTGTTACCGTCCTCCATCAACAGCCGCAGCCGTCGCCCGGTGCCGCTCTGGCCCTCGTTGTCATAGCGCAGCACCAGATGCGGCGAGCCATGCGCCCAGCCCCAGCCCGGCAATTCGTGGCAATCCTGCAACCGCGTATCCCCCCCGGCCCGGCGCTGGATGATCAGCGGGCTGGACAGGTCGGTGTTGTTGATCGTCAGCCAGGGCGCAGGAAGCTGGGGATCAGGGCAGCCGCCGTAGATCGGAAAGCGGGTATGGTGGTCGGTGCCCTGCAGCGTTGCCGGGTCCGGGGTGAAGGCAGCAGGCACCGGCGTGCCGTAATCGGCCTGCACGCGGAAACGGCTGATGCCGAAGGATTCGTTGTGCAGCGGCTCGTCCAGATTGGCGCTGAGGCCGAAATCGAATTGCCAGGGCGGCGCCTGAAGCGTGACGGTCACGCGCCAGAGCTGGTCCGGATAATTCGAGCCGTAAAGGTCGCTGCCATGGCTGATCAGTTCCATAGAGACCGTGTAGCTCATGCCGTCCAGAACGCCCTCGGCATGGCGTTCGTTGTGATAGAAACCGCCATTCACCCAGTCGAACACATCAAGCGAGATGGGCGTGCCGTCGATCATCAGCGTCATGTTGTCACCGCGCTCATCGGCCCATTGCGGCGAGTAGCCATCCCAGCTGTCGATCACGAAAAGATCGAAATCGATCGTGGCCGATACCGCCGGCGCCCCCAGGTTCACGCTGTAGGTGACCGGGTTCTGATAGGTCTCGCGTCCGAAGGGCCCCAGGAACTGGCCCACGCCGGCCCCGCCCGTGCTGACCCCGCCATGTGACCAGCCATCCGCGCCACTGGCACCGCCAGACCCGCCGGGGGTGAAGTCCATATCCACGACATCTTCGGTGCCCGTCGGGCAGCCGGGATCGCCCGGCTGGTCGCAGACCGCCGCTTCATCGTCATCGTCATCCGGCTCGGGGGCCTCATAGCCCACCATTTCATAGGCGTCTTCGGGGAAGGTGGGGATGGTCCCCTCCAGATGGATCCAGGGCGTGAATCGCGGGCGCGTGGCGACGGTATGCGCGATGCGCCGCTGCGCAAAGCCGATATCGGCAAAGGGCGACCACAGCGCAAAGCTTTCCACCACGATCACCGCCTCGCCCGGCAGGATCGGCGGCACCCTGTCCAGCAGGTCGGCCGTGGGCATCTGGGCGTGCGCCCCGGCAAAGCTGTAGGTATCGTTGTCGCCAAAGTTGTTCAGCAGCCCCTGATGGTCGCCCGCCTGCAGCATCGCCAGCGCACCGTCATTCAGGGGCGCCAGCCCGCGGGTGCCGTACGACCACTGCACCACCGGGCGTTCCAATGCGCTGCTCCAGATCAGCGAGGTGATGCGCAGCCGGGTCGGCCGGCGGGCATCGGCGAGAAAGTCGAAGACGTTGTTCATGCCGTCCAGAAAATCCGTGGTCAGCATCTCCGTCTCGCGCGAGATCATGTCGGACACGGCAAGCGCCGCGGTATGCGTCTGGTGCCGGGTGCGGAAGGCATCGAAAAACACCACCGTCGCCACCAGCGCCCAAAGCAGCATGGGCAGCACGATGATGGTCTCCACAGAGACCGAGCCGCGCGTATCCCGGCCAAAGGCGGAAAGGCAATAATCCCTTGCCTGACGAAGACGGGCTGAAACGGGGAAAAACATGGCGACCCTCACGAAGGTTCGTTGGTAAAGGAACTGCGGCTGACGACCGCGTAGCCGCCGGAAGCATCGGTGGGCATGCCCAGAACCATTCCGGTGACCCGCAGGAACGGGTCGGC
The DNA here is from genome assembly GCA_007117005.1 of Paracoccaceae bacterium. Taxonomy (GTDB): domain Bacteria; phylum Pseudomonadota; class Alphaproteobacteria; order Rhodobacterales; family Rhodobacteraceae; genus Pararhodobacter. The sequence continues at coordinate 4,069 of SKHK01000209.1, read as the reverse complement.
AATCGCGCAGACCCGGATCATCATCAGTTCCTGCCGGGTGCGCGCCGGGTTGAAGTCCAGCACCGGGTTGATCTCCTGGTCGCGGTCGACGCATTGGGTGGGGCCGGCAAGCCCGGCAAAGGTGCTTGTATCCACGGGCCGCAATTCGACGGTCAGGTTCTGCTCGCAATTCGGCAGCAGGAAGGTGTTGGCGCAGACACGCGCGCGGAAATCGGCGATCCCGCTGCTTGACACGCGCCCCAGCCGCACGTCGCGCGCGGCGATGTCCACGGCGCGGTCCAGAAACACCTGGCGCAGCATCACCACGCCGAAATCGATGGCTGAAAGCAGAAGGGTCAGCACCAGCGGCAGAACCAGCACGAATTCCAGCGTGGCCGAGCCGGACTCGCGCCGCAGAAAGCGGCGCGCAGCGCGGCGGCGGGACGGACGGGCGGTCATAGCGTCAACCTCAGGCGCTGGGTCTGGATATGCGCGCCGATCCCGCGGAACACCTCGGCAATGCCCGCGCCGGTGGTGTTGAAGAAATGGTTTTCCGAAGAGGCGCATTGCTGCATCAGGTTCACCCCGAACTGCGGCGCCTCGAAGGCCACGGCATAGATCAGCACATCCTGCTGACGCAGCGCATCGCAAACGGCAACGGTCTGGGCATCCTGGGTCACGCGGTTGGGGCTGCGCGAATTCCAGCCACCGAAACAGCAATTCGCGCCATCGGTCATCACCACCATCACGCGGATGACATTGTCATGGTCCCAGTCATGCGGGCGCCCGGCGAACATGGCGTCGACCTGGCCGTTGTCGATCTGCTGCTGCAGCGCCGGCCGGATATCGGGGTCGAAAAAGGCCGCGCCCCAGCGGATGCCCAGGTCGATCGAGGTGGTGCCGGACGCCACCAGCGCATCGATATGAGTGATCGCATCATCGACATTCGACACAAAGGGCCGGATCTGACGCCAGCTTGCGGCATTGCAGTTGTGACGTGACACAACGCTGCTCAGCGTCCCCGTGACGGAATTCCAGTCGTTGAAATCGACACAGGCGCCCGGCAAGGTCAGGGGCAGGTTCACGAAATTGTTGACAAAGCCCGGCGGTGGCAGAACCCAGCCGTCATAGGGCACCAGCGTCACGGCCATCTGGCCCGGCTCGGTATCCTCGTAGAGTTCCTCTACCAGATCGCGCGCGGCGATGCGCAGGTTCTGGATGCGCGTCAACCCGTTGGAGGTCATCGCCCGCATCGAGCCGGACACGTCCAGCACCAGCACCACCTCGATATCGGGCGGGTCACCAACGGCTTCCAGCGCGCGGGCCGGGGCGGCCATGTCCAGTCGATCGATGCCCAGCATGTGCATCATCACGGTCGGCAGGCTGGATTGCGGCGCCACCGTGACCTGCCGCCCGCCATCGCCTTCCTCAACGATAACCCGGCCGGCGAAATCGCCCTCGGCGACGCCGCCCGCGGTCAGATAGGCTTCGGCGATCTGCTGCGGTGTCAGGCTGTGGGGCGCATTGGGCCGCACGGCCGATGCCGCCAGCACAGCGCGGTCGGACGCGCCCTGCATGCGCACCCGCTCGGATTCGTAGCGCATCATGTCGATGGCGACACCGGCAACCAGCAACATCGTTATGAAGACGAATAACGAAAACACCGCCATGGAGCCCGAATCGCCGCGCAGGAACCCGCCCGCGCCTGTACTGGAATGCGGGCGGGGGCTGTCGCAACGGCCGTCGCGGCTGTCCGCCAATCCCTTGTCCTTGCCTGACATATGATGGCACTCCTTGTTGCACCAGAAACCGGATCACCGGCTTTTTTAGCCGGGCCAGATGGCCGAAATATGGCGCCAAACGGACAGATTGCGGCTAAAGGACCGAATTTCCCGCGATGTCGGAAAGACCCTTCGCCTCTGACTCACCGGTCCTGCGCGGCTGGCGACTTGCATGATCTGCCCGTTTTAACGTCAGTTTGACGGTTTTTTGCGCTTCCTGTTTGCGCCGGGGCAACCATGGGTTAGGCTCATGGCAAAACAATCTGGCGTTTCGAAACAGACAGGGGGGCAAGAGACACATGCTGCAAAGGACGGAGCCCAGTTTCCGCGAGAACGTGGACATCATGTTCGACCGGGCCGTGGCGCTGATGGACCTGTCACCGGGCCTTGCCGACAAGATCAAGGTCTGCAACGCCACCTACACGGTGCGTTTCGGGGTGCGCCTGCGCGGGCGGATCGAAACCTTCACCGGCTACCGATCGGTCCATTCCGAACATATGGAACCCGTGAAAGGCGGCATCCGCTACGCGATCGAGGTCAATCAGGACGAGGTAGAGGCCCTGGCAGCGCTGATGACCTACAAATGCGCGCTGGTGGAGACGCCCTTTGGCGGCTCCAAGGGTGGTCTGTGCATCAACCCGCGGGAATACGAAGAGCACGAACTGGAACAGATCACCCGCCGATTTGCCTATGAACTGGCCAAGCGCGACCTGATCCACCCGGCCCAGAACGTGCCGGCGCCGGACATGGGCACGGGTGAGCGCGAAATGGCCTGGATCGCTGATCAATACGCGCGGATGAACACCACCGACATCAACGCACGCGCCTGCGTGACCGGCAAACCGCTGAACGCCGGCGGGATCAAGGGGCGGGTAGAGGCGACGGGGCGCGGCGTGCAATACGCGCTGCGCGAATTCTTCCGCCACCCCGAGGACAAGCGCAAGGCCGGGCTGGAGGGCGACCTGGAAGGCAAGCGCATCGTCCTGCAAGGGCTGGGCAATGTGGGCTTTCACGCCGGCATGTTCCTGTCGAAGGAAGACGGTGCGCTGGTCACCGCCGTGATCGAACGCGACGGCGCGGTGGTCAATGACGCCGGGCTGGACATCGAGGCGCTGCGCACCTGGATCGTCGAGACCGGCGGCGTGCGCAATTTCCCCGGCAGCCGCTATCACGAGGACGGCGCAGCGCTGCTGGAAGCCGATTGCGACATCCTGATCCCGGCCGCACTGGAGGGGGTGATCAACCTGAACAACGCCGCGCGCATCAAGGCGCCGCTGATCATAGAGGCCGCGAACGGGCCCGTCACCGCCGGCGCCGACGAGATCCTGCGCGAACGCGGCACGGTGATCATTCCGGACATGTACGCCAATGCCGGGGGGGTGACGGTCAGCTACTTCGAATGGGTGAAGAATCTCAGCCATATCCGCTTTGGCCGGATGAACCGGCGTAACGAAGAGGCGCATGCGCTGCTGCTGGTCGACGAGTTGGAGCGTCTCTCGGCCGATCGCGGGCTGGGTTGGGAACTGTCCCCGGATTTCAAGCAGCGCTTCCTGCAGGGCGCAGACGAACTGACGCTGGTCCGCTCCGGGCTCGATGACACGATGCGCACCGCCTATCAGTCGATGCGCGCCGTCTGGCATGAACGTCAGGAAGTGCCGGATCTGCGAACGGCGGCCTTCATCGTGGCGATTGACCGGGTAGCGGCCAGCTACCGCGCCAAGGGGCTCTGATCGCCTGCCAGATGGCCGGCACGCAGCGGGCCACCGGGCCTGCAGGACAGGCTGCAACGCCCCGGGCGCCCACCCATGCCCGCGCCCCTTCATCTTGCCTGAAATACTCGAAATTCCGCGACAGCCCGCACGCGATACCGACGGGCCGCCGCGCATGACCTGTGCGGGCAAGCTGTGGCTGCGCTACCCTTTCAGCGCAGCGATATCCCCCGGTGTAGCGATGGCGCGGGTGGTGGCGGCCTTGTCGATGCGGCGGATCATGCCGCACAGGGCCTTGCCGGCGCCGATCTCCCAATACTCGGTCACGCCCTGCCCGGCCATCCATTGCACCGATTCACGCCAGCGCACGGCGCCGGTCACCTGCTCGACCAACAGCGCGCGAATAACCTCCAGGTCGCTAACGGCCTCGGCGCGGACATTGGCAACCAGCGGCACGGCTGGGGGGCGGATCGTCACCCCGGCCAGCGCCTCAGCCATCGCCTCGGCGGCGGGCTGCATCAGGGCGCAGTGAAAGGGCGCCGAAACCGGCAGCAACATCGCGCGTTTCGCCCCCCTCGCCTTGGCGATCTCCACCGCCTT
>SKHK01000152.1 GCA_007117005.1 Paracoccaceae bacterium | reverse complement strand
CCCCCCCCCGGCCTGGGTCCCTGTCGCCCCGCCCGGCCCCGTCGCCCCGCCCGGCCCTTTTCGCTCCACCCGTCAACACTGCCCACGCCTTCGCCGCGCAAACCCGCCGCCAGCGATGGACGCCGCCGCGGCCCTGCGCTATCACCCCTGCGCGCCATCCCAGCCCAGCAGAGGCCCGCATGTCCGACCACGCCGCCCCCTTTCCGCTGACCGCCCATGCCTCCGGCGCGCTTTCCGGCGTGGCCACCCTGCCGGGGGACAAATCGATCAGCCACCGCGCGCTGATCCTGGGCGCGCTGGCGGTGGGCGAGACGCGCATCACCGGCCTGCTGGAGGGTCAGGACGTCCTGGACACCGCCGCCGCCATGCGCGCCTTCGGCGCCACCGTCACCCGCACCGGCCCCGGCGCATGGTCGGTGCAGGGCGTGGGCGTCGGTGGCCTGGCAGAGCCCGAACAGGTGATCGACTGCGGCAATTCCGGCACCGGCGTGCGGCTGATCATGGGGGCGATGGCCACCTGCCCCGTCACCGCCACCTTTACCGGCGATGCCAGCCTGAACCGCCGCCCCATGGGCCGCGTCACCGACCCGCTGGCGCTGTTCGGCGCGCGCGCGCATGGCCGCGCGGGGGGGCGGTTGCCGATGACGCTGGTCGGCGCAGCCGACCCCGTGCCGGTGCGCTATGCGCTGCCTGTGCCCTCGGCGCAGGTGAAATCGGCGGTGCTGCTGGCCGGGCTGAACGCGCCGGCCGAGACCGTGGTGATCGAACGCGAACCCACCCGCGATCATACCGAACGCATGCTTGCCGGCTTCGGCGCCAGCCTGCGCGTGGAGGATACGCCAGAGGGCCGCGCGATCATCCTGACCGGCCAGCCGGAACTGCGCCCGCAGACCGTGGCGGTGCCGCGTGACCCGTCCTCGGCCGCGTTTCCGGTCTGCGCCGCGCTGCTGGTGCCCGGCTCTGACATCACCGTGCCCGGCGTCAGCCGCAACCCCACGCGGGACGGGCTTTACGTCACGCTGCTGGAAATGGGCGCCGACATCGCCTTTGTGAACCCGCGGGACGAAGGCGGCGAGCCGGTGGCCGATCTGCGCGTGCGCCATACCGGCACGCTGAAGGGTGTGACCACACCGCCCCAGCGCGCGGCCTCGATGATCGACGAATTCCCGGTGCTGGCGGTGCTGGCGGCTTTCGCCGAGGGCGAGACGGTGATGCGCGGTGTCCGGGAACTGCGCGTCAAGGAAAGCGACCGCATCGACGCCATGGCCCGCGGGCTGGAGGCCTGCGGCGTGACGGTGCGCGAGACCGAGGACACGCTGAGCGTGCAGGGCATGGGTGGAGAGGGCACATCGGGCGGCGTGCCGGGCGGTGCCACGGTGGAAAGCCGGCTGGACCACCGCATCGCCATGGCCTTTCTGGTGCTGGGCATGGCGGCGCGCGCGCCGGTCACGGTCGATGACGCCTCGCCCATCGCCACGTCCTTTCCATCCTTCGAGGGGTTGATGACCGGGCTGGGCGCCACGCTGTCCCGCGCGGCGGGGTGACAGGAAAGGGGCATGATGCACTTCACCATCGCCATCGACGGGCCGGCCGCGGCCGGCAAGGGCACCATCGCGCGCGCGCTCGCCGCGCGGCTGGGCATGGCGCATCTGGATACCGGCCTGCTGTATCGTGCCGTGGGCGCGCTGGTGGCCGAGGGCGCGGACCCGGTCGCCGCCGCGCAGGGCCTGTCCGAGGGCGACCTGACGCGGGGTGACCTGCGCTCGCTTTCGGCGGGCGAAGCCGCCAGCCGCGTTGCCGCAATGCCGCCCGTGCGCGCGGCGCTGGTCGATTTCCAGCGCCGTTTCGCCCGGCGCGAGGGCGGCGCGGTGCTGGACGGGCGCGACATCGGCACGGTCATCTGCCCCGATGCCGAGGTAAAGCTGTTCGTGACTGCCGATGCCGAGACCCGCGCCCGGCGCCGCTGGCTGGAGGCCGGTGGCGAGGCCGCGCCGGAGCCCTTTGCCACCGTTCTGCATCAGGTCTGCGCCCGCGACGAGCGCGACATGAACCGCCCCGACGCCCCCCTGCGCCCGGCCGATGATGCGCTGATCCTCGACACCACGCGGCTGAGCATCGAGGACGCGGTCGCCCATGCGATGCGCGCGGTGAGCGACAGGAAGCCGAAATAACGGTGTCAGCCGGGCGGCAAAGCCCCAGAGGGCGGCCAAGTCATCCCGATTCGTGGCACTTTGGCAACGGTCTGCGTTTTTTTAGCCCACTGCAGCCGCGGATTTTCCTGCCAAAGCATGACGTAGGGTAAGCTTTCGCCTGACCGGACTGAAGCAGCGTTTTTCATCGCGCAGGAGGTATCCCATGTCCCTCATCCGACCGTTGCGGCGTCTCGCCCTTATCTGTGCCCTGCCGGCGATGCTGACGACCCCAGCCCTCGCCGGCCCGACCGTTGGCGTCGGCGTGACCTTCACCTTCGGCGCAAGCGGGGTGGATACGGGTGTCGGTCTGCGCGTGTTCTCGAACAACCGGCGCAACAGCACGGTGGCGTCGGTCGGTGTCGACTACATGTTCGGCAACCAGACCTGGCGCGGGACGCTCGGCGCCGCCCGGCTGGGCCGGAACAGCTATGTCGGCCTGGATCTGGGCATCGGCCTGGGCGATGGGGCGATCGACTTTGGCGTGGGCGTGGGGGCGGCGAACACGCGCCGTGCGCCGGCGCCCGCAGCACCGCCTGCGCCGGACCCCGACCCGCCTGCATGAGAATCGATACGCGCAACACGACCTCGGGCGCCGGGTTCGTTGGCGCGTGCTTGTGTGCGCCAGTCTCGGCGCACAAGGCCCGACTGCCACCGAGCCCCTGTCAGGCTGAAGCGGCAATCGTATCCGCGCGGAGCGACAATCGTATCCGCGCGGATCGATGGGGATCAACGACTGCACTAAACGGATAAGATGGAGGCGATGAACACGCCCCCCTGACATGCCCCTGGTCCACAGGCCCCGTTTCAACAAGGCTCATCGTGACAAGACGCGCGTCTACGCGGCGTGAAGCGATCTGCCCCGGCTGCGCTACCCCGCCCGATAATTCGGGCTTTCGCGGGTGATCTGCACATCGTGGACATGGCTTTCCTTCAGCCCCGCCCCGGTGATGCGCACGAATTCGCAGCCGCGGCGCATCTCTTCGACCGTGGCGCAGCCGGTATAGCCCATCGCGGCGCGCAGACCGCCGACCATCTGGTGAATTACCGTGCCGACCGGCCCCTTGTAGGGCACCTGCCCCTCGATCCCTTCGGGCACCAGCTTGTCCGAGGCCGCATCCTTCTGGAAATAGCGGTCGGCCGAGCCGCGCGCCATGGCGCCCAGGCTGCCCATGCCGCGATAGGTCTTGTAGCTGCGGCCCTGATAGAGGACCACCTCGCCGGGCGCCTCGTCGGTGCCGGCGATGGCGCTGCCGACCATGGCGCAGGACGCGCCCGCGGCGATGGCCTTGGCGAAATCGCCGGAATACTTGATGCCCCCGTCGGCGATGATCGGCACGTCACCGGCCGCGGCGACGGTATCCATGATCGCGGTCAGCTGCGGCACGCCGACGCCCGCCACCACCCGCGTGGTGCAGATCGACCCCGGGCCGATGCCGACCTTCACCGCATCCGCGCCCGCGTCGATCAGCGCGCGCGTGGCATCTGCCGTGGCCACGTTGCCGGCAACCACCTGCACCGCGTTCGACAGTTTCTTGATCCGCTCGACCGCCTGGGACACCTGCACCGAATGGCCATGCGCGGTGTCGATGATCACCAGATCGACGCCCGCATCGACCAGCGCGGCCGAGCGTTCATAGCCCGCATCCCCCACGGTAGAGGCCGCGGCGACGCGCAGCCGGCCCAGGTCATCCTTGCAGGCCATCGGGTGCAGGACGGCCTTTTCGGTGTCCTTGAGCGTCAGAAGGCCGGTCAGGCGGTCTTGCGAATCGACCACCAGCAGCTTCTCGATCCGGCGCGCATGCATCATGCTGCGCGCTTCCTCGCGGTCGGCGGGTTCGCGCAGGATGGCAAGCTTTTCGCTGGTCATCATGGCGCGGACCGGGGTGCGCGGGTCGGAGACGAAGCGCATGTCGCGGTTGGTGACGATGCCCAGCACCCGGCCCTTTGCATCGACGACCGGAAAGCCCGTGACATTGTAGCGCGCGCCCAGCGCCTGCGCATCGGCCAGCGTCTGGTCCGGGGTCAGGGTGATGGGGTTGTAGACGATGCCCGATTCGAAGCGCTTGACGCGGCGGACCTCGCGCGCCTGGGCCTCGATGTCCAGGTTGCGGTGGATCACGCCCATGCCGCCGGCCTGGGCCATGGCGATAGCCATGCGCCCCTCGGTCACGGTATCCATGGCCGAGGACAGCAGCGGAATGTTCATGCGGATCGACCGGGTGACATGGGTCGCTGTGTCGGCCTGCGTGGGTAGGACACTGGACGCCGCGGGCACCAGAAGAACATCGTCGAAGGTGAGCGCCTCGCGTATCTGCATGGGCCGGCTCCTTGCTGGCTGGCTGGGATCACTTGGCATGTCCCTATTTCACGCGTTGTGAGAAAAGGGAAGGGGCAGAGAGGGGGGCGGGCCGGTATCAGGCCGGTATCAGGCCGGTGCCGGGGTGCGCCATTCCGGGCGCCTGCGCAGCAGCAGCCACAGCATCACCGCGATGTTCAGCGCGTTCCAGGCGATGCCGTTGAGGAAGGCCAGCGTGTAGGAGCCCGTCAGGTCATGGATCGCCCCGGACATCCAGCCGCCCAGCGCCATGCCCAGGATCGTCGCCATGATCACGAAGCCGACCTGCGCCCCGGCCTGCCGCGCCGGCAGGTATTCGCGCACGATGATCGCATAGGCCGGCACGATGCCCCCCTGCGACAGACCGAAGATCAGGCTGACGATGTAAAGCGCCGTCATCCCGTCCGATGGCAGGTAGAGCGCCAGCGCCAGCATCTGCAGCACCGAGCCGATCAGCAGGGTCGGCACGCCGCCCAGCCGGTCGGCGATCAGGCCCGACACCAGGCGCGACACGACGCCGCCCAGCAGCATCAGCGACAGCATTTCCGCCCCCACCGCGGGCCCATAGCCCAGGTCCACGCACCAGGCCACGATATGAACCTGCGGCATCGACATCGCCACGCAGCAGGCTACGCCGGCCAGCGCCAGCAGCCAGATCAGCAGGCGCGGGTTCAGGCCGGTGTCGCGCGGGGCGAAGGGGCTGGCCTGGGCCTGCGCACCGAGGCTGGTTTCCGGCAGGCGGCGGCGCAGGGTCAGGGCCAGCGGCACCACCGCACCGACGACCAGAAGCGCCAGCAGCAGGTAGACCACGCGCCAGCCCTGCCCGGCCAGCACGCCGGCCAGCAGGATCGGCCAGATCGCGCCGGACAGATAGTTGCCGCTGGCCGCGATGGCCACCGCGATGCCCCGGCGGCGGCGGAACCACAGCGAGATATCGGCGATCAGCGGCCCGAAAAAGGCCGCCGTGCCCAGCCCGATGATGAACTGCGCCAGAGCAAGCAGGGTCAACGTGGGGCTGGCCGCGGCCAGAAGGTAGCCCCCGCCCGAGACCAGTGCGGCCACGGCGAGAGTGCGTGCCGTGCCGAAACGGTCGATGGCCCGGCCGATCAGCAGGTTGCCCAGCGCGAAACCCAGCATGGTCAGCGTGTAGGGCAGCGCGGCCCCGCCCCGCCCGGTGCCGAAATCGACCTGCACCGCCGGCATCACCACGATGATCGACCACATGCCGACATTGCCGATGGTGGCGATCAGCAGCGTCAACGCCAGACGCGCCCAGGCATGGCGGCTGTCCAGCAGGTCGGTCATGCGTCGGCAAACCGGGCTCTGGGGGACACTCGGGCACAGTCAGAACGCCAGCATGCCAGCGGCATTCCGACATCGGCAGTGCGTCCTGGTGATCTGTCCCGGCTCATATCGGACCCTCGCAAGGCCTTTTGCGTAGCACCGGCCTGCCGGAGAGGCAACGAGTCCCGTCCGCTCGGCAGCCGGGCTGCGGGGCCGGAAAATGCGGGACTGGTGAAATGCGGGACTGGTGAAATGCGGGGCTGGTGAAATGCGGGGCAGGCAAAACCGTCAGTAAAGACCGAGACTGATCAGGACGCCGCGCGGGAATTCATACATCGTGGCGATGTTCAGGGACATGAGGGCCGCGATCACGGCCAGGTTGGCCTGACGCAAGGGTGACGGTGCGTCCAGGTTCAACCGATGAAGAAGCCGGCTCATCAAGGGCACCAGGGCAAGCGCCACCAGCGCGCCCACCATGGCGCCGACCAGAATGTCGCTTGGATAGTGGAGCCCGGAGTAGATCCGCGGCAGGCAAACGAGCACCACGGCAAAGGTCAGCGCCGAGATGCCGACCGCGCGGCCGACGAAAAACAGCGCCACGCTGATCGATACGAACATCACGGCGTGATCGCTTGGCATGCTGCTCCAGCCGGTCAGCATCCGTTCGGGCATGTCGACAGGCAGGTTGATGGTCACTGCCGGGTCATGGATGGGGCGGTCACGATAGGGCAGGGTCAGCGCCAGAAGGCGGCCCATTGCGATGGCCGGTACCGATACCAGGAGCACGGCCAGCAGGGTTGCGCGTGCCGCGGAGTCGTTGCGGCGGGTGATCCAGAGCCACCACCAGAGGATGACCAGCGGCCCGGCCTTCAGCAGCGCCCCGTCACGCAGCGTGTTGATGAACCTGTCGAAAGCTGGCCATTGACCGGCCGGTGCATTGATCAGATGCAGCAGATAAAGATCAACGGCATTCAGCATTTCCATGGGTCGATCCTCGGGTCCTGGAATGGCGGCACGCGGCCCTCGGCTGGCACAATTGCCGCTGAATCTGGCAGGGTTTGGGCGCCGCCACGGCCTCGCCCGGGCATCTTTCGGCACATTCGGCCAAACCCGATTTGGTATGCCATTGCATACATGCCTTCCCCTGATGGGCAAACTGGCGTAAGAGGCGCCTATCGATTCACGCCAGCACCGGAGGTTTCATGTCCAAGATCAAGGTAGCCAACCCCGTCGTCGAGCTTGACGGTGACGAGATGACCCGCATCATCTGGGATTTCATCAAGCAGAAACTGATCCTGCCCTATCTGGACATCGATCTGAAATACTATGACCTGGGCATCGAGGAGCGTGACCGCACCGATGACCAGATCACGGTCGATGCGGCCAATGCGATCAAGCAATACGGCGTGGGCGTGAAATGCGCCACCATCACGCCCGATGAGCAGCGGGTGGAGGAATTCGGCCTCAGGCGCATGTATCGCTCGCCCAACGGCACGATCCGCAACATCCTGGGCGGGGTGATCTTCCGCGAGCCGATCATCTGCCGCAACGTGCCGCGCCTGGTGCCGGGCTGGACGCAGCCCATCGTGGTCGGCCGCCACGCCTTCGGCGACCAGTACCGCGCGACGGATTTCCTGTTCCCGGGCAAGGGCACCCTGACGATGAAATTCGTCGGCGAGGACGGCACGGTGATCGAGCGCGAGGTGTTCCAGTCGCCCGGCGCCGGGGTGGCAATGGGGATGTACAACCTCGACCAGTCGATCATCGATTTTGCGCGGGCGTCCATGAATTACGGCCTGACGCGCGGCTGGCCGGTCTATCTGTCGACCAAGAACACGATCCTGAAGGCCTATGACGGCCGCTTCAAGGACCTGTTCCAGAAGGTCTATGAGGAAGAATTCGAGGACAAGTTCAAGGCCGCCGGCATCACCTATGAACACCGTCTGATCGACGACATGGTGGCCTGCGCGATGAAATGGTCGGGCGGCTATGTCTGGGCCTGCAAGAACTACGATGGCGACGTGCAGTCCGACACCGTGGCGCAGGGCTTCGGCTCGCTGGGGCTGATGACCAGCCAGCTGATGACGCCCGATGGTCAGGTGGTCGAGGCCGAGGCCGCGCATGGCACGGTGACGCGGCATTACCGCCAGCACCAGGCGGGCAAGGAGACCTCGACCAATTCCATCGCGTCGATCTTCGCCTGGACCGGCGGGCTGAAGCACCGCGCCAAGCTGGATGACAATGCCGCGCTGCTGCGCTTTGCCGAGACGCTGGAGAAAGTCACGGTGCAGGCGGTGGAAGATGGGCACATGACCAAGGACCTGGCGCTGCTGGTAGGGCCCGACCAGAAATGGCTGAGCACCATGGGCTATCTGGAAAAGGTCGACGAGTATCTGAACAAGGCCCTTGCCGGCTGAAGGGCGCAGGCGCTTGTTCAATGCGGCGGCGGCGGGGCTTCCTGCCGCCGTCTTTCCCTGTGCGGCCGGCAAGACGCCTGCGCGCGCTCTGCCCTGCCGGTGGTCCGCACTGCAGCCGGGGTCGCAGGGGCCGGTTCGGGCTGGCCACGGCGGCACAGCCGGCGGCGGGCCGAGGGGGCTCGATGCCCTCGAGGCCCGCGCCCCCGTTCCCGTTCCCGTTACGCGGCGCGAGAGGAGGAGGCAGCGGAGCCTCGCGCCCGGTCCAGCCACCGGCAATGAGTATTTCTGGCAAAATGAAAGGCCGGGCCCTGCCAGGACAGCCGCGACATAGCTGCTGGTGATTGTCTCCGGGTCTGAGGCGGGCTAGATCTGACCAGGGCGGGCCGCTCCGCCCGATGATCTGCCAACGGACAGGGCCATGCCGATGCGCCTTTCGGTTTTCGGATTTCAGCGTCTGACATCGTGGCTGGCGCCAGTGCATCTGGCCGCCGTGTTGCTGGTCCTTACGGCCTGCGCACCGCTGGACCTGGCGCCGGCGCCGCGCCCGCAGACGGCCACCGTCACCGGCGCGCCGGTGGGGATGGCCGCCTTTGGCGAGGTCGTCGCCCGCATGCAGCCAGCCGCAACGCGCGTCTGCCGGGAACGCAGCCCGCATCTGGACTGCACCTTCATCGTCGTCATCGACGACCGGCCGGGCCAGCCGCCCAACGCCTTTCACACCCGGGACGAGGCCGGACGCCCCATCATCGGCTTCACCGAGGCGCTGATCCGTGACCTGCGCAGCGTCGACGAGGTGGCGCTGGTCTTCGGCCATGAGGCCGGCCATCACATCGCCGATCACCTGCCCCGCATACAGCGCGAGGCTTTCACCGGTGCGGTGCTTGGCGGCATTGTCGCCAGCCTTGCACGGCTGGATCAGGCCACCGCGCAGCAGGTGGTGGATTTCTCGGCCACCGTCCGCTCGCGCCGCTATTCGCAGGCATTCGAGCTGGAAGCCGATGCGCTGGGCACGCTGATCGCTCATCGGGGCGGGTTCGACCCGCTGCGCGGCGCCGATCTCTTTCGCCGCATCCCCGACCCCGGCAACCGTTTCCTGGCCACCCATCCCCCCAATGCCGACCGCCTGCGCATGATCGAGCGCACCATGGCCCGGATCGAGGCCGGCCAGCCGATCTGACCGCTGCCGGTATTTCCCTTCCGCCCAACCGAAAGCGCATCGCCATGCCCTGGTTCCTGCTCGCCCTCGCCATCCTTTTCGAGACCATCGGCACCACCGCGCTGAAGGCCAGCGACGGCCTGACCCGGCTGATGCCCAGCCTGCTGGTGGTGCTGGCCTATGGGCTGTCCTTCGCGCTTCTGGCGCAGGTGCTGCGGGTGATCCCGGTGGGCATCGCCTATGCCATCTGGTCAGGGCTGGGCATCGTCCTGATCGCGCTGATCGGCTGGCTGGTCTTTGCCCAGCGGCTGGACGGGGCGGCGCTGGCCGGGATCGGGTTGATCGTCGCCGGGATCATCGTGATCAATGTCTTCTCCAACGCCACCCAGCATTGAACCCCGCCAATTGAACCCCGCCACCAGTCACCGCCCGCCCCCCTGCCCCCGGGACCCGGCCCGATGAAACCCGAAACCGCCCGCCACAGCCTGTTCGAGGATGCCCAGGGCCTGGCCACCGGGACGCTGCTTTGCGCCTTCGGCATCGTCATCCTGACCTCGGCCGGGCTGATGACCGGGCAGACGGCAGGGCTGGCGGTGCTGATCGGCTACGCGACAGGCTGGCCCTTCGCCGCCGTCTTCTTTGCCGTCAACCTGCCCTTCTATGCGCTGGCCCTCGCACGCATGGGGCTGCGCTTTACCGTGAAGACCTTTGTCGCCGTGGCGCTGCTCTCGGCCATGGCCGCGGTCCTGCCCGGCCTCATTGCCTTTGACAGCCTGCATCCGGGCGCCGCCGCGCTGCTCTTCGGCGTCGTCACCGGGGCGGGGCTGCTGGCAGTTTTTCGCCACGGCGCCAGCCTGGGCGGCGTGGGCATCATCGCGCTGATGGCGCAGGAGCGGCTGGGCTGGCAGGCGGGCTGGGTGCAACTGGGCTTTGACGCCGTGCTGTTCGCACTTGCCCTGCTGGTGATCGACCCCACGCTGGTGGCCTGGTCCCTGCTGGGTGCGGTGGTGGTCAATTCGGTGATCGGCGTCAACCACCGCCGCGACCGCTACATCGGCACCTGACCCCGTGACGGCTCGGCCCGGTTTCAGCACTGGCCAAGGGGGGCGGGATCAGGTAACGCGGCGGCGCAGCATTTCGGGGACGGACCCATGGACCTTCGCAACATCGCCATCATCGCGCATGTCGACCACGGCAAGACGACGCTGGTGGACGCGCTTCTCAAACAGTCCGGCGCCTTTCGCGCGGGCCAGGCCGTCGCCGAACGCGCGATGGACAGCAACGACATCGAGCGTGAGCGCGGCATCACCATCCTGGCCAAGGCGACCTCGGTCGAATGGAAAGACCACCGCATCAACATCGTCGACACCCCCGGTCACGCCGATTTCGGCGGCGAGGTCGAGCGCATTCTCAGCATGGTCGATGGTGTCTGCCTGCTGGTCGATGCCGCCGAAGGCCCGATGCCGCAGACCAAGTTCGTCACCGCCAAGGCGCTGGCGCTGGGCCTGCGCCCGATTGTGGTGCTGAACAAGGTCGACAAGCCCGCCGCCGAGCCCGACCGCGTGCTCAACGAGGTGTTCGACCTTTTCGCCAATCTGGGCGCCGATGACGACCAGCTTGATTTCCCGGCGCTGTACGCTTCGGGCCTGTCGGGCTGGGCGGATGCCGACCTGGACGGGCCGCGCCAGGACATGGTGGCGCTTTTCGACATGATCGTGCAGCATGTGCCGGCGCCAAAGCAACTGGCGCAGGCCGATGCACCCTTTCGCATGCTGGCCACCACGCTGTCGGCCGATCCGTTTCTGGGCCGCATCCTGACCGGCCGGGTGGAAAGCGGGCGGCTGAAGGTGGGCGCGACGCTGAAGGCGCTGTCGCGCACCGGCGAGAAGCTGGAACAGTTCCGGGTGTCGAAGATCCTGGCCTTTCGCGGCCTGGGCCAGCAGCCCATCGACGAGGCCGAGGCCGGCGATATCGTGACCCTTGCCGGCATGTCAAAGGCTACGGTGGCCGATACGCTGTGCGACCCGTCCATCGATACCCCCCTGCCCGCCCAGCCCATCGACCCGCCCACGATCAGCGTCACCTTCGGCATCAATGACAGCCCGCTCGCTGGCCGCGACGGGTCAAAGGTGCAAAGCCGCGTGATCCGCGAACGCCTGATGCGCGAGGCCGAGATGAATGTGGCGATCCGCGTCGAGGACGCGCCGGGGGGCGAGGCTTTCATCGTTTCTGGCCGGGGCGAGTTGCAGATGGGTGTGTTGATCGAGAACATGCGGCGCGAGGGGTTCGAGCTGTCGATTTCCCGCCCGCGCGTGATCATGCGCGAGGAAGGCGGCATGACGCTGGAGCCCATCGAGGAAGCCACGATCGACGTGGATGACGAATTCACCGGCGCCGTGATCGAAAAGCTGACCGGTCCGCGCAAGGGCGATCTGGTGGAGATGAAACCCGCCGGCGTGGGCAAGACGCGCATCATCGCGCTGGTGCCGGCGCGCGGGCTGATCGGCTATCACGGCGAATTTCTGACCGACACGCGCGGCACCGGGGTGCTGAACCGCGTGTTCCACGACTGGGCGCCCTACAAGGGGCCGATCCAGGGCCGCCGGCAGGGTGTGCTGATCAGCATGGAAAACGGCGTCAGCGTGGCCTATGCGCTGTGGAACCTGGAAGAGCGCGGCAAGATGTTCATCGGCGCGCAGGAACAGGTCTACGAGGGCATGATCATCGGCGAACATTCCCGCGACAACGATCTGGAAGTGAACCCGCTGAAGGGCAAGAAGCTGACCAATGTGCGCGCCTCGGGCAGCGACGAGGCGGTACGGCTGACGCCGCCGACGATCCTGTCGCTGGAACAGGCCATCGCCTATATCGACGATGACGAACTGGTCGAGGTGACGCCGAAATCCATCAGGCTGCGCAAGCGGCACCTGGACCCGCATGAGCGCAAGCGCCAGGCACGCGCGGCGGGCTGACGCGCAGCGCCGACCGGAATGGCTGGCACGGCGGGCAAGGCAGCAGCGACGCACGGTGCCAAAAAGGTTTCCCAAACGGCAGTTTAGGCGCATAAAGCACTGGACAGCCTAGCGGTTTCTGGTCACCATGCGTTCCGTGCATTGATGCTTGTGCACGTCACCTTGTTGCGTGGTGCCAGGTGCTGAACCGGCCAGGAAGCACCCGGAAAAATGGAGGATTCGCTTATGTTCAGGCTCCTGAAAAAGGCCACGGCCGTTGCCGCGGCGGCAGCGTTGCTGCCTTGGCTGGCCGCCCCGTCAGCGGCGCAAAACTGGCGCCTCAATCCATCCTACGGGTCAGTGACCCTGAACGCGGGCTTCCTGCCTGACCCGGTGCGCCGGACGGTGCAGGCGGGCGGCAATATCCGCCTGAACCCGATGAGCGGCTGCCCGGGCGGCGGCTATGTCGCCAACGCGCCGGACCTGCGGCTGCATTACCGCGCAGGCGGTTTCGCACTGTCCTTCTACGTGCGCGCGCCGGGCGATACGCTGCTGCTGGTCAACGATCCCAGCGCAAGCTGGTTCTGCAATGACGACTATCCCGGTTACGGGCTCGATCCCGGGCTTCGTTTCGGCAACCCGCGCTCTGGCCAGTATGACATCTGGGTCGGCACCTACGGCCGCAACCGGGTGCGCAACTCGACGCTCTACATCACCGAAATGGGGCCGTTCAGCCGCTGAGCCCCGGTCTAGCTGCTGTCCGAGCCGGTTTTTGCCGGTCGGACAAAGCAGGCATGTCTCCCTGATCCTGGGCCGCGCCTGTCGCGGCCCTTTCCCTTTCCGGCCGCCGCACGAATGGAGCCTGCCATGTCAGAGACCCCGACCAACCTGATCCGCCGCACCCCCTGGCCCGACAGCGCCTCGCGGCCGCTCGGCACGCCCATCCAGCCCTCGGTCGTCTATGCCTCGCCGGACCCTGATACGCTGGATGCGCAATATGGCGGCCAGACGCCGGGCTACACCTATGCACGTGAAGGCCATCCGAATGCCGATGTGCTGGCGGCCAAGATCGACGCGCTGGAGGATGTGCCGGCCTCGGCCGGGCGGGGTCTGATCACGGGTTCCGGCATGGCAGCGGTGACGGCGGCGCTGATGGGGGTCTTGCGGGCGGGCGATCATGTGCTGGGGGGCGATCAGCTATACGGGCGGTCGCTGCGGCTGATGAACCAGGACCTGGCGCGTTTCGGCATCGCCACGGGTCTAGCCGATCCGACCGATGCCGCCGCGTTCGAGGCCGCGATCCGGCCGGAAACGCGGATGATCCTGATCGAGGTCGTGTCCAACCCGACGCTGCGCGTGGCCGATCTGGACGCGATTGCCGCCATGGCCAGGGCGCGCGGCATCCTGCTGGCGGTGGACAATACCTTCACCACCCCGCGTGGTATCCGCCCGTTCGAGCATGGCGCCGATATCGTGATCCATTCGGTGACCAAGATCCTGGCCGGCCATTCAGACGCCACGCTGGGCTATGTGGCCGCGCGCGACCCGGATATCCGGCGCGCCATCTATGATTTCGCGGTAACCACCGGCATGACGCCCAGCCCCTTCGATTGCTGGCTTGCCGAACGCGGGCTTTTCAGCTTTGCGCTGCGCTACGACCGGGCCGAGGCGAACGCGGCGGCGCTGGCCGATCACCTGGCCGGGCTGCCGGGGATGCGCCGGGTGCTCTACCCCACGCGGCCCGACCATCCGGACCATAACCGCGCGGTGGCGCTGCTGGGCGGGCGGGGCGGCCATATGCTCAGCTTCGAGATCGAGGGCGGGCGGGCCGCGGCCAACGCCCTGGCGCGCGGGGCGCCGCAAATCGCTTTTGCACCGACGCTGGGCGATATCGGCACGACGCTGTCACACCCCGCCTCGAGCTCGCATCGCGGGCTAAGCGCGGCGGCGCGCGATGCGCTGGGCATGACCGAGGGGTTCTTCCGCGTATCGGTCGGGGTCGAGGATATCGACATGCTGTGCGCCGAGTTCACGGCCGCCATCAAAGGCGCCACGGCCTGAACGGCGCGCAACCAACATTGTTGAAACAACAATGTTGCAAATCCCTTGTTTCAAGGGATTTGGGCCCGAAGCCTGCCGTTAGCCCCTCCCGGCACGCCGCGCCGTTCAGCGGCGCGCGTACCGGCGGCATCATCGGTACGGTAAAGATAATCACGCGTCAGCGGCACCGCGTCGGAGCGGCGCGCCAGTTGCAACTGGAACACCACCTGACCGGCATGGCGAAAGGTCTGCTCTGACCCAACCAGGTAGAACCGCCACATCCGGCAGAAGCGATCATCGTAGAGCGCCCGTGCCCGGTCGATATTGGCCATGAACCGATCATGCCAGTGGCGCAGCGTCTCGGCGTAATGCAGCCGCCAGACCTCGATATCGCAGGGCCAGAGCGCTTCTTTCTCGACCGCCGCCATGACCTCTGACAGCGCTGGCACATAGCCGCCGGGAAAGATGTATTTCGCGATCCACGGATTGGTCGAAGCCGGCGGCGAAACCCGCCCGATGGTGTGGACAAGCGCCACACCATCCTCTGTCAGCCGCTCGCGCAGGCAGCCGAAATACCGCCGGTAATGCGGCACACCGACATGTTCGAACATCCCCACCGACACGATGCGGTCAAACCGCCTCTCCAGCGCGCGGTAATCCGACAGAGCGAAGCGAACCCGGCCGTCAAGCCCCGCATTGCGTGCCCTGGCCCGCGCCACGCTCAGTTGTTCCTGCGACAGCGTGATCCCGGTTACCTGCACCCCGTGCTCGCGCGCCAGGGTCAACGCCATGCCGCCCCAGCCGCAGCCGACATCCAGCACCCGCATCCCCGGCTGCAACCGCAGCTTGGCCGCGATATGGGCTTTCTTTGCCGCCTGTGCTTCCTCCAGCGTCATGTCAGGCCGGGCAAAATAGGCGCAGGAATACTGCCGGTCGGCATCGAGAAACAGATCGTAGAGCGCGCCGGAAAGATCGTAGTGATGCGCTACGTTGCGGCGCGCCCGGCCGGCCGGATTGGCCTGCGCCAGCCGGCGCCCCGCATTGCGCAGCATCTGGTTCATGCCCTGCAGCAGCCCCGCCGGCCCCCGCGCCATGTTGCGCAGGCCCAGTTCCACCAGACCGTACAGGTCATCGCCCTCGATCTGCAGCGTGCCGTTCATGTACCCCTCGCCCGCGGCCAGCGACGGGTTGATCGTCAGCCGGCGCAGCAGCGCAGGATCGGTCAGCCTGACGCCGACCTCTGGCGGGCCGGCCCCGTATCGGCGCTGCGCCCCGTCGGGGTAGGTCAGGTGCAAGGTGCCGTGGCATACGAAACGGTGCAGGAACCGGTCGATCAGCCTGGTCCACATCGCGGGGCCTCGTTCCTTGATACGCATGGAAAAGGCAACGCCGGGACGGTACCAGATCGGGCTGATTTCTTCAATTCGAACCAAAGAGCGCCTTTCGCGCAAAGGCGCCGCAGCCCCTTGCACCGGACCCGGAAAGCGGTGTATGCGCACGCATCCCGCCGCACCTGCATGATCCGGTGCGTTCCCTCGGGGGTGGCCAGCGGCAGGGAGGTCGGCCGCCCGGCGAAACGCACCCAGACAGAACTGGAGACAGCATGCCGCTTTACGAGCATGTCATGATCGCGCGTCAGGATCTTTCCAACGCGCAGGCCGAAGGGCTGGTCGAGCATTTTTCGGCCGTACTTTCCGACAATGGCGGCACGGTCGTCGGCACCGAATACTGGGGCCTGAAGACGCTCGCCTACAAGATCAACAAGAACCGCAAGGGCCATTTCGCCTATCTGCGCACCGATGCGCCCGCACCGGCCGTGCAGGAGATGGAGCGTCTGGCGCGGCTGCATGACGACGTGATGCGCGTGATGACGGTCAAGGTCGAAGCGCATGACGAGGGCCCCTCGGTCCAGATGCAGAAGCGTGACGAACGCGGCGATCGCGGCGACCGGCGCCGGTAAGGAAAAGGGAACAGCATCATGGCCACGAAACCGTTTTTCCGCCGTCGCAAGGTCTGCCCCTTCTCGGGCGACAACGCGCCGACCATCGACTACAAGGATGTACGCCTGCTGCAGCGCTACATCTCCGAGCGCGGCAAGATCGTGCCGTCGCGCATCACCGCCGTCTCGGCCAAGAAACAGCGGGAACTGGCGCGCGCGATCAAGCGTGCCCGCTTCCTGGCGCTTCTGCCCTATGCCGTGAAGTAAGGAGCCCCGATCATGGACGTCATTCTGTTGGAACGGGTCGCCAAGCTGGGCCAGATGGGCGATGTGGTGAAGGTCAAGCAGGGCTATGCCCGCAACTTCCTGCTGCCCCAGGGCAAGGCACTGCGCGCGACCGAGGCCAATCGCGCCGCCTTCGAAGACCAGAAGGCACAGCTGGAAGCCCGCAATCTGGAAACCCGCAAGGAAGCGCAGGCGCTGGGCGACAAGCTGGACGGCACCACCCATGTCATCATCCGCTCGGCCTCGGACGGGGGCGCGCTTTACGGCTCGGTCACGCCGCGTGACATCGCCGATGCGCTGGATGCGGCCGGCTTCACCATTGACAAACGCCAGGTGGTGCTGACCGGGCCGGTAAAGACGCTGGGCCTGCACGCGGTCCAGGTCGTCCTGCACCCCGAGGTCGAAGCCGAGGTCACCGTCAACGTGGCCCGCTCGGCCGAGGAAGCCGAATTGCAGGCCGCCGGCAAATCGATCCAGGAACT
>SKHK01000084.1 GCA_007117005.1 Paracoccaceae bacterium | reverse complement strand
CGCCTGGCACCATGCCCAGCCCGGTGATGCGGTGCAGGATCGACAGTCGCGCGGTCAGCGGCAGCCGATAGACGGTAAGATGAGGAGAAAGCGGCCGGTTGCCCCGGTTCACGTCAGCCATCGACAGTCCCTTTCACTTGGCGGGGCGATGGCTCTTGCCAGGCAGCCTTGCGGCCGCCGGCAGGCAATCCGGTTGAAACGGCACCCCGCTGGCTTCGGCACGATGCATAACGATTTTTTCGCCCGAGTCACGCCCGGAATGCCTTTTCCGCTGCGCTGGGGGGAGAAAAGCGCCGCCTGCGCCAGAGTTCGTGATCACACATTTTTCAGCTGTGATCACGAATTTCGACCAAGAGCGTCAGGTTGGGATCAACGCCCAGTAATCCAGATCCAGCAGAACATCGGGCAGATAGCGCCCGTCTGCGCCTTTGAGATTGCCCGCGCTTGCGCCGCTGGTCCCGCACGTCGCCACAAGCCGCAGCCGCAGCGCGCCCACCCCCGGTGCGCCGGTTTCGGCGCGGTCCAGCACCTCGCTCCAGGCGCGGACGGTATCACCGGCGAAACAGGGGTTGGCATGACTGCCCGCGTTGATCGCCGCAATGATCTGCGCATTGGCCAGACCGTTGAAGCTCAGCGCGCGGGCCAGGCTGATGACATGGCCACCATAGATCAGTCGTTTGCCATCCTCGCGCTGGGTGGCGTCGAAATGCACCTTGGCGGTGTTCTGCCACAGCCGCGTGGCCAGCATGTGCTCGGCCTCCTCGATGGTCACGCCATCGACATGGTCGATCACCTCGCCCACCGCATAGTCTCCCCAGCGATGCGGCTCGCCCGCCAGGGTGAAATCATAGCGGCTGAAGTCCAGCCCCGCCGGCACCACCAGATCGGCCGGGCTGACCGCGGCGGCCAGCTCCGGCACCACCACCTCCGGCGCTGGCGCCTCCAGGTTGCGCTTGCGCACCATCACCCAGCGCACATAGCTCAGAACTGTTTCGCCATGCTGGTTCAGCCCGGTGGTGCGCACCCAGACCACGCCGGACTTGCCATTCGAATTCTGTTTCAACCCGATCACTTCAGAGGATGCCGTTACCGTGTCGCCGGGCCAGAGCGGCTGCAGGAAACGCCCTTCCGCATAGCCCAGATTGGCGACGGCGTTCAGGCTGATATCCGGCACCGTCTTGCCGAAGACGGTGTGAAACGCCACCAGATCGTCCATCGGGCTGGACGGCAGCCCGCAGGACCTGGCAAACTGGTCGGACGAATGCAGTGCGTGCCGTGCCGGGTAAAGCGCGTGGTAAAGCGCCCGCTCGCCTGTCGTCACCGTCCGCGGCACGGCATGACGGATCACCGCGCCCAGTTGGTAATCCTCGAAAAAGTGCCCCTGATTCGTCTTCATCAATCCATCCACCCCGCCAGACGGGGCCCCTTCATCTTGCCGAAAATACTCTGGGGGGAGGCGGCGCAGCCGACGGGAGGCAACGCCCCCCTCTGCCCTCGCCTATTGCGCCCCCAGCTTCAGGTCCGGGCCATAGTCGCCCGGCACCTCCTTCACCACCGCCTGCGCGCAGCGCATCCGCCCGTTTGCCGAGTCGAACCCGTAGGCAGGCCCCCCGTGCAGAACCCAGCCCTTGTTCAGCGCTTCGCTCACCTTGTGGCAAAAGGCGGCGTCATCGTCCCCGGTCAGCAAACGGTACAGTCTCATGCCGTCACCCGAAGGGCCATACGCCCAGCCAGGCATGGATGTAGCCCACCACCACTGTGGCCACCATCGTCACCACCACGGCGCCGATTTCCCTGAAAGCCGACGACGGCCCGGGCCGCACCCAGTCACGCTGTGCGCGGTTGATCAGGATCACCGACACTACCGCCCAGACCAGCAACCCGCCGAACAGGATGACCCCGGCCAGCGTGCCCTGGACCAGCAGATGCGCCACCGCCCAAGTCTTTACCGCCGTCAGTTGCGGATGCCGGATGCGCCGCGTGATCGCGGGCTGCATAGCTGAGGCGACGAAAAGGTAAAGCGCCAAAACCATCAGCAGATTGTTCACGTGCGTCAGGAAGAATGGCCCCTGCCAAAGCCAGACCGGCTCTGCCCAGCGATAGCCGAACACCATCATGGCGATCGACAGCAGCAGCAGGATGGCGACCAGCCCCTTGCCTGCGTCGCCCAGTACCGCACGCCGTTCCGGTGCCACGCGCCTGAACAGATGTGCGCCGGACCACAGCACGATGCCCAGTATCAGCAGCGGATACCCCATCCTACAATGCCTCCTGCAAGGTCTTGATCGTCTCTGCCCGGGCCAGCAGCGCCCGCGCCGTTACGATATGCAGGTTCTCCACGATCCGTCCATCCACCACGGCCACGCCCTGTCCCTGCGCCTCGGCCTCCTCAAAGGCAGCGATCTGGCGTTCGGCCAGGTCGATGGCAGCGGCATCGGGGGCGAAGACCTCGTTGGCGATGGCCAGTTGCGCCGGGTGGATCAGCGTCTTGCCATCAAAGCCCAGATCGCGGCCCTGCCCGCATTCGGCGCGCAGTCCGTCATCGTCCTTGAAGGCGTTATAGACGCCGTCCACCGCAATCAGACCCTGCGACCGCGCCGCCATCAGGCAGGTCTGCAGCGCATGCTGCAACGGCAACCGGTCGGCGCGAAAGCGGCAATTGAGCTCCTTCGCCAGATCGTTGGTGCCCATCACGAACCCCGCCATACGCGGGGCGGCGGCGATTTCGGCGGCGTTGATGATGCCCTGCGGCGTCTCCATCATCGCCCAGATGCGCGTCTCGGCGGTCTCGGCGCGTGCCTCCAGACGGCGCGCCAGATCTTCGATATCCGCGGCCGATCCGACCTTCGGCAGCAGGATCGCCTCTGGCCGCGCCTCGGCGATCACCTCAAGGTCGGCCTCGGCCCAGTCGGTATCGAAACCGTTGATCCGCACGATCTTTGCGCGCGGGCCGTAATCAGCCGTGGCCAGGGTCTGCGCCAGAAGGGTGCGCGCGCTGGCCTTTTCCGTGGCTGCGACAGCGTCCTCCAGGTCGAAGATGATGGCATCGGTGGCCAGCCCGCGCGCCTTCTCCAGCCCGCGCTCCTTGGAGCCGGGGATATACAGCACCGACCGAAAAGGGCGCATATCCATGATTCTCTCCCGCGAAACAAGCTTGCGCGCAAACCACCACCCTCGGACAGGAATCGCAAGCGGTTTCTGCGCCGCGGCGCATCGAGGCGCGCAAAAGCGGAGGCGGGATGCGCACGGCGCCTTAAGCCCCCGTTATTCACCCGCAGGCAGGCTGAGCCCTCTCATGCCACGCCAAGGGACCCTGTCATGCGCCCCATTCTGTTCACCCTTGCCGCTGCCCAGATCCTTTCGGCGGCCCCCGCGCCGGCCCAAGGCATCCCCTGCGCCCCGCGCGAATCCTTGTTGCGATTCGTCATCGATCAGCGCGGCGAGACCCGGCAGGCAACCGGCACCGCCGGGCGCGGCGCGCAGATGGCGCTTTTCGCCAGCGAGGCAGGGAGCTGGACCATGGTGCTCTTCCTGCCGGACGGACGCGCCTGCCTGCTGGCCAGTGGCGAGGGGTTCCGAGCCACGGGTGGTCTGCAGCCCGCGCGCGGCACGCCGATCTAGGCGCGGGCGGGTCCGTCCGGGATCACACTACCGTCAGGCTTGCGTGCTGTCGCGTGAACGCTTACCCAAGGCGCGACATTCACCTGACCGGAGACCATCATGGCCAGACCCAAGATTGCGCTGATCGGCGCGGGCCAGATCGGCGGCACGCTCGCCCATCTGGCCGCGATAAAGGAACTCGGCGATATCGTCCTGTTCGACATTTCCGAAGGCACGCCGCAGGGCAAGGCATTGGACATCGCCGAATCCGGCCCGTCCGAAGGGTTCGACGCCAGCCTGAAGGGGACGCAGTCCTATGCCGATATCGCCGGCGCCGACGTCTGCATCGTCACCGCAGGCGTGCCGCGCAAGCCCGGCATGAGCCGCGATGACCTGCTGGGCATCAACCTGAAGGTCATGAAGGCTGTGGGCGAAGGCATCCGCGATCACGCGCCGAATGCCTTTGTCATCTGCATTACCAAC
The DNA here is from genome assembly GCA_007117005.1 of Paracoccaceae bacterium. GTDB lineage: Bacteria > Pseudomonadota > Alphaproteobacteria > Rhodobacterales > Rhodobacteraceae > Pararhodobacter. Next base: position 913 of record SKHK01000084.1, on the reverse strand, counting down.
CCGCTGGACGCGATGGTCTGGGCGCTGCGCGAATTCTCGGGCCTGCCGCACAACATGGTCGTCGGCATGGCCGGCGTGCTGGATTCGGCGCGTTTCCGGCATTTCCTGTCGGTCGAATTCGATGTCTCCATGCGTGACGTGACCGGTTTCGTGCTGGGCGGTCATGGTGACACGATGGTGCCGCTGGTACGCTATTCCACCGTCGGGGGCATCCCGCTGCCGGATCTGGTGGCGATGGGCTGGACCAGCCAGGAACGTCTGGAGGAAATCGTCCAGCGCACCCGTGATGGCGGCGCCGAGATCGTCGGCCTGCTGAAAACCGGGTCCGCCTTCTATGCACCCGCGACCTCTGCCATCGAAATGGCGGTTTCCTACCTGAAGGACCAGAAGCGCCTGTTGCCCTGTGCCGCGTGGTGCAAGGGGCAGTTCGGCCTGGACGGCATGTATGTCGGCGTGCCGACGATCATCGGTAAGGGTGGTATCGAGCGCATCGTTGATATCAAGCTCGATTCGAAGGAGCAGGCGATGTTCGACAAGTCGGTCGAGGCCGTGCGCGGGCTGGTGGAGGCCTGCAAGGGGATCGATCCGCAGCTCGCCTGATTCCCGCGTGCGATTCGTGATGAAGCAACGGCGGCCCCTCGGGGCCGCCGTTCGGCATTCAGCCCCCGTCCGGCAGCCAGGCTGCAGGGGGATTCGTGCCCTTAACAAGCCAAGATCGGCGCAAGACCCCTGTATCTTGTCTGTAAACCGTAGGGGACACACAAAGGCCGCGAAGCCATGTCATGTCCTGCGCCGGCGCATTGTGGGGCAAGAAAGAAAGTTGTTTTTCAATATTTTGGCGAGCATGCGCACTGCGCCGCCACATTTTTTGCTCTTTTTGTGACATTTCCCACTTGCGTGTATTTTGAATGGG
>SKHK01000074.1 GCA_007117005.1 Paracoccaceae bacterium | reverse complement strand
CTGCCGCGTGGTCTGGCAACACCCTGACGATCCGGTGCCGATGAAAGGCTGACGATGCGCATTGCCCCCCTCCTGATGGCGCTGGCCGTACTGGCCTCTTTTTATCTTCTGGTGATGGAGCGTGAGGCGCTTCTGGCCTTTGCGGGCGCGCCGGCGGCAGAGGTCTCGGAAGACGCGGTCGAGGCGGACGATACCGCGCCCAGGCTGCGGGTCGTCACGCAGATCTTTGAGATCAGGGATATCGAGAGCGCCGTTGTCCTGCGCGGGCGCACGCAGCTTTCGCGCACGGTCGAGGTGCGGGCGGAAACCACGGGTCAGGTGATATCGGAGCCTTTGCCGCGCGGCGAAAGCGTGGCCGAGGGCGATGTGCTGTGCGAGCTTTCGCCGGGCACCCGCGCCGCCAGCCTGGCCGAGGCCGAGGCGCGGCTGGCCGATGCCCAGATCAATTTCCGCGCCGCCGAGCGGTTGAGCGAGGGGGGCTTCGCCGCCCAGACGCGCGTCGCCTCGGCCGAGGCGGCGGTCCGCGCGGCAGAGGCCGCGGTGGCGGCGGCGCGCACGGAACTGGACCGGCTGGTGATCCGCGCGCCCTTTGATGGCGTGCTGGAGGAAGAAACCGCCGAGCGCGGCAGCCTGCTGAGCGCCGGCAGCCCCTGCGCCACTGTCTTGCGGCTGGACCCGATGCGCATCGTGGGTTTCGCCGCCGAATCGCAGGTCGACCGCCTGCGCGAAGGGGCGGCGGCGGGTGCGCGGCTGTCGAATGGCGCGCAGGTCATCGGGCGGGTGACGTTCCTGTCGCGTTCGGCCGATCCCTCGACGCGCACCTTTCGGGTAGAGGTGACGGTGCCCAACCCCGACCTGACCATCCGCGACGGGATGAGCGCGGATCTGATGATCGCCGCCGAGGCCACGCGCGGGCATCTGGTGCCCGGCTCGGCGCTGACGCTAGACGATGGCGGGCGGCTGGGCCTGCGCATCCTGGACGAAGACAGCCGCGTGGATTTCGCCGCCGTGACCGTGCTGCGCGATTCGCGTGACGGGTTCTGGGTTTCCGGCCTGCCCGACCGGGCCGAGGTGATCGTGGTGGGCCATGAATTCGTCCGCGAGGGGGTGCGCGTCGAGGCCGTGCGCCGCGACCCTGCGGCCGCCGAGGGTGTCGCGCCGGGCGAGGGTGGTGCAGAGGCCGCCGAACAGGCCGCCGGTGGCGCGGATGGCGAGGCAGCGCTGGAAGAGATGCTGCAAGGGGACGCGCCGTGAAGGGGATGATCGACTGGGCGGCCACGCGCGCGCGGATGATCCTGGCGCTGGTGGCGCTGACGCTGGGCGCCGGCGGTCTGGCCTATGTCGGCCTGCCAAAGGAGGGCGAGCCGGATATCGAGGTGCCGGCGCTGTTCATCTCGGTGCCCTTTCCCGGCATTTCCGCCGCCGACAGCGAGACGCTGCTGATCCGGCCGATGGAGCAGGAACTGTCGGACCTTGACGGTCTGCGCACGATGACCGCCACGGCGTCGAACAACTTTGCCGGCATCGTGCTGGAATTCGAATTCGGCTGGGACAAGAACGCCGTCATCGCCGATGTGCGCGACCGCATGAGCCGCGCCGAGGCGCAGTTCCCCGAAGGCTATGACCGCTACACCATCGACGAGTTCAACTTTTCAGAGTTCCCGTCGGTGATCCTGGCGGTCTCGGGCGAGGTGCCGGAGCGCACGCTTCTGCGCGCCGCGCGCGACCTGCAGCGCCGCGTCGAAGGCATCGAGGCGGTGCTGTCGGCCGATATCGCCGGCGTGCGCGACGAGATGGTCGAGGTGATCATCGACCCGCTGCGGCTGGAGGCCTACAACGTCACCGCGCAGGAGCTGATCAACGCGGTGACGATGAACAACCAGCTCGTCGCCGCGGGCGAGGTCGAGGCCGAAAGCGGGCGCTTCTCGCTCAGCCTGCCGGGCAATTTCGATGGCGTGCAGGACATCTATGCCCTGCCGATCAAGGTGAATGGCGACAGCGTGGTCACGCTGGGCGATCTGGCCACGATCCAGTTGACCTTCGAGGACCGCGAGGGCACCGCGCGGTTCAACGGCACCGACACACTGGCCTTGCAGGTGGTGCTGCGGCGGGGCTTCAACCTGATCGATTCAGTGCAGGACGTGCGCGACGCGGTCGAGGCCGAACGCACCGCCTGGCCAGAGGAGTTGCGCGCCGCCATCACCGTCACCCCGGCGCTGGACCGCTCGGTCGAGGTGCGTTCGATGATCAACCAGCTTGAAGGCTCGGTGCTGACGGCCATCGCGCTGGTGATGATCGTGGTGCTGGCGGCGCTGGGCGCGCGGCCGGCGCTGCTGGTGGGCTTCGCCATCCCCACGTCCTTTCTGCTCTGTTTCATCCTGCTCGGCATCCTGGATGTGACGATATCCAACATCGTGATGTTCGGCCTGATCCTGGCGGTGGGCATGCTGGTCGACGGGGCGGTGGTGGTGACCGAATATGCCGACAAGCGCCTGTCGGCCGGCGACGGCCCGATGCAGGCCTATACCAAGGCCGCAAAGCGCATGTTCTGGCCCATCGTGGCATCGACGGGCACCACGCTTTGCGCCTTTCTGCCGATGCTGTTCTGGCCCGGCGTGGCGGGCGAATTCATGGGCATGCTGCCGGTAACGCTGATCTTCGTGCTCATCGCCTCGCTGGTGGTGGCGCTGATCTTCCTGCCCATCGTGGGCGGGGTGACGGGGCGGATCACCCGCCGCTTCGATCAGGCGACGGCGCTGATGAAGCGACTGCCCTGGCTGTTGCGCGTGCCCTTCCTGGCGCTGGCGCTGGGGTCGATCGTCGGGGGCGCGCTGCTGATGCTGAACCCGGCGCTGGCGGGGCTGCCCGTGGGCGCGGGGGTCTGGTCGGCGCTGCCCGGCGCGGGTCTTGCGGTGTTCGGCATGATGTTGCTGTCGGTCTCTGCCAGCGCGGTCTTTCCGCCGCGCCCGCCCCGGTCGGTGGCGGCGGGGCATCGCCGAACGCTGTTCGGACGGTTCGTCAAACTGCTGGTCGGCAACCCGGTCATGCCCTTCGTGGCCGTGGGCGCGGTGATCTTCGTGGTGGTCCAGGTCTTCGGCTATTACGGCGAGAATAACCGCGGGGTCGAATTCTTTGTCGATACCGAACCCGAACAGGGCATCATCTATGTGCGCGCGCGCGGCAACCTGTCGCTTGCCGAACAGGATGCGCTGGTGCGTCAGGTCGAGGATGTGGTGCACGCCGAGCGCGGCGTGGCGGCCAGTTTCGCCTTTGCCGGCGAGGGGGGGCTGAACGCCAACACCGCCGGCGCCCAGGCCCCGCGCGATGCGATCGGCCAGATCCAGTTCGAGCTGATGGAATGGAGCGCGCGCGCCGGCGACCCCGACTTGCGCGGGCAGGTCATCCTGGACCGGCTGCAGGCGGAATTCGCGCAGATACCGGGTATCTTTACGGAATTCCAGCTTCTGTCCGGCGGGCCATCGGGCGCGAAGCCCCTGCATCTGCGCCTGACGGGCGAGGATTTCGAGGCGCTGGAAGAGGCGGTGGAAACCGTGCTGGCGCGGCTCCGCGAGACGCCGGGCGTGATCGACATCGAGGATACGCGCCCGCTGCCGGGGATCGACTGGGAAATCCGCGTCGATACCGCGCTGGCCGGGCGGTTCGGGGCCGATGTGGCGACGGTCGGCGGCATGGTGCAGCTGATCACCCGCGGCATCCTGCTGGACACGATGCGCGTCGACACCTCTGATGACGAGGTCGAGATCCGCGTGCGCCTGCCGGCCGAGGACCGGCTGCTGGCGACGCTGGACACGCTGCGGGTGCAGACGCCGCAGGGGCTGGTGCCCTTGTCGAATTTCGTCACGCGCGAACCGGTGATGCTGCGCGGGCAGATCGACCGCGTGGACGAGCAGCGGTTTTTCGATGTCCGGGCGGATGTGACCCCGAACCTGCTGAACGTTGTCGATGGCGACGGGGCCTCGGTCCGTGTGGTGACGCGCGCCGAGGTCGAGGCGCGCGCCCATCCCGCCGGGTCAGAGGCCGCCCGCGCCGCCGAGGCCCTGCGCGCCGAGATCCGTGCCGACGGCCACCGCCTGGTGCCGATCACGCCCAGCGAACGGATCGACCTGATCAGCGCCTGGCTGGACGCCGAGACCCCGCTGCCCGACGGCGTGGGCTGGCAGTGGACCGGCGAGCAGCAGGACCAGGAAGAAAGCACCGAGTTCCTGATGCTGGCCTTCGCGGCCTCGCTGGGGTTGATGTTCATCATCCTGCTGGCGCAGTTCAACAGTTTCTACAATGCGGTGCTGGTGCTGCTGGCGGTGATCCTGTCCACCACGGGCGTGCTGATCGGCATGCTGGTGATGGATCAGCCGTTCTCGGTGATCATGACCGGCACGGGGATCCTTGCGCTGGCCGGGATCGTGGTGAACAACAACATCGTGCTGATCGACACCTATCAGGAATACGCGCGCTACATGCCGCGGATCGAGGCGATCATCCGCACCGCAGAGGCGCGCATCCGCCCGGTGCTGCTGACCACGATCACCACCATGGCCGGGCTGACGCCGATGATGCTGGGCGTGTCGATCGACTTCTTCAACGGTGGCTACACGGTCGATGCGCCGGCGGCGATCTGGTGGAAATCGCTGGCCACGGCGGTGGTGTTCGGGCTGGGGGTGGCGACGCTGCTGACGCTCCTGGTGACGCCCTCGTTGCTGGCGATCCGGGTCTGGGTCAGCGAAGGGGCGGCGGCGATCGGCCCGCGTCTGGCCGCGCTGGGTCGGGGGCGGGCGCTGGCCGATATCCGGCTGCGCCGCAACGCCGGGCGCGTGCGTCATGCCGAGATCATCTGGGACCCGGTGGCGCAGCCGCAGTACGGCGAACAGGGTTTGCCCGCCCAGGTGGTGGCCGAGGATGCAGGCCCGCGCGATGGCCGGACCGGCGGCGCGCCGGCCAAACCGCTGGCGGCGGCCGAATAGCGGGGCAGGGGGGCGCTGCCCCCCTCGCCGCTGTCGCGGCT
>SKHK01000064.1 GCA_007117005.1 Paracoccaceae bacterium | reverse complement strand
TCTCCGGCCAGCGCGCGGCGTTCCTCTGCCAGCGCCTTCACACGGGCCACTACATCACCGACCGGCGTTTTCAGCAGCGCCGCCACCTCTGCCAGCCGTGCTTCCTGCGCCCGCAGATGCGCCAGCGCGGCCTCGCCGGTCAGCGCCTCGATCCGCCGCACCCCGGCCGAGGACGCGCTGTCGCTGAGGATGACGCAGGCGCCGATCTCGCCGGTGCGCGCGACATGCGTGCCGCCGCACAGCTCCAGCGAATAGGTCGCCCCCTCGGCCCCTTTGCCCGATCCGGGCTGGTAACCCATCGAGACCACCCGCACCTCGTCGCCGTATTTCTCGCCGAAGAGCGCCTGCGCGCCCAGGGCACGGGCCTCGTCCGGTGCCATGATGCGGGTTTCCACGGGCGCGTCCTGCCGGATGAAGGCGTTCACCTCGCCCTCTACCCGTGCAAGCTCTGCCGGGGTCAGGCCCGCCGAATGGCTGAAATCGAACCGCAGCCGGTCCGGCGCGTTCAGTGAGCCGCGCTGCGCGACATGGTCCCCCAGCGCCCGGCGCAGCGCCTCGTGCAGGAGATGCGTTGCGGAATGGTTGGCGCGGATCATCCGCCGGCGGGGGTGGCCGACCTCCAGCTTCACCGGTTGGCCGCGCCGGATCGCGCCTTCCGTCACGCGCGCGACATGCACCACCACTCCGGCGCGGCGCTGGGTGTCGGTGACCTCTGCCGTGCCGGTGTCCGAGCGGATGAAGCCCGTGTCGCCGACCTGACCGCCCGATTCGGCATAAAATGGCGTCTGGTTGACGATGATCTGGATCTCACCCGTGGCCTGGTCGACCACGGTGCCACCGTCGACCAGCGCCATGACCTGCCCCTCGGCGGTCTCGGTCTCGTAGCCCAGGAATTCAGTCGCGCCATGCGCCTCGGCCAGTTCGAACCAGATCGCCTGATCCGCCGCCTCGCCGGACCCCGCCCAGGCGGCGCGGGCCTTTGCCTTCTGCTCTGCCATCGCGGCCTCGAACCCGTCGGTATCCACCGCGCGCCCCTTTTCGCGCAGCGCGTCCTGGGTCAGGTCCAGCGGGAAGCCGAAGGTGTCATAAAGCCGGAACGCGGCCTCGCCGGGCAGCGCCACGCCCTCCGGCAGTTTTTCCAGTTCGGCGTCCAGCAGTTTCAGGCCGCGGTCCAGGGTCTGGCGAAAGCGGGTTTCCTCCAGCCGCAGCGTCTCGGTGATCAGGGCCTCGGCGCGCTGCAATTCGGTGTAATGGCCCCCCATGGAGCGCACCAGCGCCGGCACCAGCCGGTGCATGACAGGGTCCTGCGTGCCCAGCATATGCGCATGCCGCATCGCGCGGCGCATGATGCGGCGCAGGACATAGCCGCGCCCCTCGTTGCCGGGCATCACCCCGTCGGCGATCAGAAACGCGGTCGAGCGCAGATGGTCGGCGATGACCCGGTGATGGGTCTTGCCGCTGCCATCGGGGTCGCTGCCGCTGGCCTGGGCGCTGGCCTCGATCAGGGCGCGCATCAGGTCGGTGTCGTAATTGTCATGCTTGCCCTGCAACAGCGCGCCGATGCGCTCCAGCCCCATGCCGGTGTCGATGGACTGGTTGGGCAGGTCGGTCAGGCGCCCGTCTTCGTGCTGTTCGTTCTGCATGAAGACAAGGTTCCAGATCTCGATGAACCGGTCGCCGTCTTCTTCCGCGCTGCCCGGCGGGCCGCCCCAGATATGGTCGCCGTGATCATAGAAAACCTCGGTGCAGGGGCCGCAGGGGCCGGTGGGGCCCATCCGCCAGAAATTGTCATCCGTGGCGATGCGGATGATGCGCTCATCCGGCAGGCCGGCGACCTTTTTCCAGATCTCGGCGGCCTGGTCATCGGTGTGATAGACGGTGACCAGCAGCCGGTCGCGGTTGATGCCGAAATCGCGGGTCAGCAATTCCCAGGCAAAGGCGATGGCGTCGTCCTTGAAATAGTCGCCAAAGCTGAAATTGCCCAGCATTTCGAAAAAGGTATGGTGGCGGGCGGTATAGCCGACATTGTCCAGATCATTATGCTTGCCGCCGGCGCGCACGCATTTCTGGCTGGTGGTGGCGCGGTTGTAATCGCGGTGTTCCAGCCCGGTGAAGACATTCTTGAACTGCACCATGCCGGAATTGGTGAACATCAGCGTCGGGTCGTTGCGGGGCACCAGGGGCGAGCTGTCGACTACGGCATGGCCCTGGCGGCGGAAGTAATCCAGAAAGGTCGAGCGGATATCGTTCAGGCTGGCCATGTTGAAAGACCCTGTGCTGCGGCGCCGGTTGGCCCTGCGTTTAGCGGCGTGCCTGCGGGCTGTCCACTCCCCCGCGGGACGGACGACTTGCACAGGACGTGCTATTGATTAACGGGTCCCGGTCGGTTGTGCCTTTCCCGCAGGGCGGGGCGCAGTCAACTGTCAAGGGGCTGATGCCCGAACCGGACGCCTAGCCCGGCACTTTCGTCAGCCGGTCCCCGTTTCGGATGGTGCCGTCCGCCACCACCCGGCACAGGATACCGCGCAGCCTCAGCGCACGGTTGGCCGGGATGTTGATCCAGTCACGGGCGGCGGCACCATAGCGCACCTTCCACTTGACGCAGCCATCGTTGAAGACGTCCGAAACCCGCAGGCGCGCACTGCCCGCCTGCAGGATCTGTCCGGGCGGCAGATTCGCCTCTGACAGGTCCATGTCCGCGATGAAACTGTCGCCCGGGTGGACCGTGTCTTTGCGGTCACGCCAGACCAGGTCCAGCACCCTTTTCGACAGGATACAGACCTGGATATCCGGATGCGGGCTGCCATCAGGCAGGCGCAGCCAGGGCCGGCTCAGCCATCGATCCCCCTCTATGCCCCGCGCGCAAGACAATGAGAGACCGTCGACAAAGATGCGCTGTCCGGTTGCCGGGCGCAGGCACAGCATCGAGATCGGTCCGTCATCCGTCGGCGCGGCGGTAATATGGGGCAACGCGCCGTCCAGTTCCGCCGGCGTGGCCTGCGCCGGGCGCGTCACTCTTCCACCACCGGCCCGTCATCGGCGGTCATGTGGAAATCCAGCCCGTTGGCTGCCCGGATCTTGTCCTCGATTTCCAGCGCGACGGAGACATTCGATTTCAGGAAACTCTTCGCGTTCTCGCGTCCCTGGCCGATGCGTTCGTCGCCATAGGAGTACCAGGCGCCGGATTTCTCGACAACGCCGGCCTTGACGCCGATATCCAGCAACTCGCCCGTTTTCGAGATCCCTTCGCCGTACATGATGTCGAACTCGACCTGCTTGAAAGGCGGTGCGACCTTGTTCTTGACGACCTTGACGCGGGTGGCGTTGCCCACCACCTCGTCCCGGTCCTTGATCGCACCGATGCGCCGGATATCCAGTCTGACGGAGGCGTAGAATTTCAGCGCATTGCCACCCGTGGTGGTTTCCGGCGAGCCGAACATCACCCCGATCTTCATGCGGATCTGGTTGATGAAGATCACCATGCAGTTAGACCGCGAAATCGACCCCGTGAGCTTGCGCATGGCCTGGCTCATCAGCCTTGCATGCACGCCCACGCTCGAATCGCCCATGTCGCCCTGCAGCTCTGCCTTCGGCGTCAGCGCCGCCACCGAATCGACCACCACCATCGATACCGCGCCCGACCGGACCAGCGTGTCCACGATCTCCAGCGCCTGTTCGCCCGTGTCCGGCTGGCTGATCAACAGCTCGTCCAGATTGACGCCCAGCCGTTTTGCATAATGCGGATCCAGCGCGTGCTCGGCATCGACGAAGGCACAGACGCCGCCTTTTTTCTGTTCCTCGGCAATGGCATGCAGCGTCAGCGTGGTCTTGCCAGAGCTTTCGGGGCCATAGATCTCGATGATCCGCCCCTTCGGCAAACCGCCGATGCCCAGCGCGATGTCCAGCCCCAGGGACCCGGTCGATGTGGCCTCGATCTCTGCCACGGGGTTGTCCGCGCCCAGGCGCATGATCGACCCCTTGCCGAACTGGCGTTCGATCTGCGCAAGGGCCGAATCGAGCGCTTTCTGCTTCTCGGCGGTACGTTTGTCACTCATGTCCAGCAGGCTCGCGGTTGCCATGGTTTCACCCCTTATTCCACACCGCCTTTCAGGCGGCAATGCTGCCATTGTTCACATCATGTTCTTTCCGGTTCTAGCACAGACAGGGAACAAAGCAAGCGGTCCCTGCGCCCTGCCGTACCGGTTTACTCTGCTTCAGGCTTGGTTAAGAAAGGGTTTCGTTTCGGTAAGGAGAGATCGGCTTCATGCTGGTGTTCTGGAAGCAGCGACTGGTTGTCCTGGCGACACCCAAAACAGGTTCGACGGCAATTCAGGCGGCGTTGGAGCCGCTATCCGTGATGACCCTTGCGCGCCCGCCGGAGCTGAAGCACACGCCTGCCTATCGATATCAGCGTTTTGTGCGCCCCTATCTGCGCGCCGCCGCGGGGGCGGAGTTCACCGCTGTGGCTCTGATGCGCGAACCACTGGACTGGTTGGGGTCATGGTATCGATTCCGTCGGCGCGAGGAAATCACGGACCCTGCGCGATCGACCCGGCATATGGATTTTGCGACTTTCGTACGCGGCTACATATCCGATCCGCGCCCGGCATTTGCCGATGTCGGCCGGCAAGCGAAATTCCTTTCCGGCATGAAGGACGCGCCCTTGGGGGTCGATCGTCTATTTTGCTATGAGGCGATGGATGATTTTGTCAGTTTTTTGGAAGAAAAGCTTGATTTTCCGCTGGAATTACCCCGCGTCAACGTGTCGCCCTCGGGCCAGCTGACGCTGCCCGATGACTTGCGCGCAGAGGCTTTGACTTATCTGGCGCCCGAATACGCGCTCTACAATGAAATTGTCTGACAATGAACTTTTCCAACAATCCCTCTGGCCTGGCTGCGATGGCGGTCGATGTGCTGACAACCGCCGATCCAGTGGAAAAGACCACGCGGTCGCGGGCCCATGCAGCGGCCTGGTTCGCTGCACGCGACAGGGGCGCGCCGCTGCCCGTCGGCCAGGCCGCGGCGCCCGACCAGCCCGCGC
>SKHK01000308.1 GCA_007117005.1 Paracoccaceae bacterium | reverse complement strand
GGTTGCTTCGGTGGCGGTGGGCTCAGCTGCAGCCGCTGGTCGACCCGCAGGTGTTGCACTTCATGCAGGTGCCGTTCCTGACCAGCGTGTAGTTGCCGCATTCGCCGCAGGGGTCGCCCTCGTAGCCCTGCATGCGGGCCTTGGCGCGGGGGTCCAGGCTGGCGACGCTCAGCGCCTCGGTCGAGGTCTCTGAATGCATCGCCACCGCCAGATTGCCGTCGGCGCTGCGGGCCGTGGCATCGAAGGACCGCGTGACCGAGCCGCCCTGCAGCACCACCAGTTCCTGCGGCAGACGCTTACGCAGATAGCCGGTGGAGCTGATCTGGCGCAGCACTTCCAGCCCGCGGCTGGCGGCGCTGTCGCTGACTTCCGCCACGTTGCGCTGGCCTTCCTTTTCGCCCTCGCCCAGGTCGTCGAAGGCGGCGCCTTCGGGTTTGACATGCGCCAGATCGGTGCGGTCCAGATAGCTGACCGCCAGTTCGCGGAAGATATAGTCCAGGATTGAGGTGGCGTTCTTGATGCTGTCATTGCCCTGCACCATCCCGGCGGGTTCGAACCGGGTGAAGGTGAAGGCGTCCACGAACTCCTCCAGCGGCACGCCGTATTGCAGGCCCACCGACACGGCGATGGCGAAATTGTTCATCATCGCCCGGAAGCCCGCGCCTTCCTTGTGCATGTCGATGAAGATCTCGCCCAGCTTGCCGTCGCCGTATTCGCCGGTGCGCAGATAGACCTTGTGGCCGCCGACGATGGCCTTTTGCGTGTAGCCCTTGCGCCGTTCGGGCAGTTTGGACCGGCCGCGCGCCACTTCCTTGACGATGATCTTCTCGACGATCTTTTCGGCCAGCACCTGCGCCTTTTCGGGCGCGCTGCCGGTGGCCAGCACCTCTTCGGCCTCGTCGTCATCCTCGACCAGCGCCGCGGCCAGCGGCTGGCTGAGTTTCGAGCCGTCGCGGTAGAGCGCATTGGCCTTGATGCCCAGCGAATGGCTGAGTTCGTAGGCCGCGAGCGTTTCCTCGATCGTGGCCGTGTTGGGCATGTTGATGGTCTTGGAAATCGCGCCCGAGATGAAGCTTTGCGCCGCCGCCATCATGTGGATGTGGCTGTCCACCGACAGGAAGCGCCGGCCCTTCTTGCCGCAGGGGTTGGCGCAGTCGAAGACAGACAGATGTTCCGGCTTCAGATGCGGCGCGCCCTCCAGCGTCATGGTGCCGCAGACATGGTCGTTGGCGGCCTCGACCTGGGCTTTCGTGAAGCCCAGATGGCGCAGGAGGTCAAAGGCGGGGTTGTTCAGTTCGGCGGCCGGGATGCCCAGGGTCTCGCGGCAGAATTGTTCGCCCAGCGTGTACTGGTTGAAGACGAAGCGGATGTCGAAGGCCGAGGGCAGGGCGCGCTCGATCTTGGCGATTTCCGCCGGGCCGAAGCCATGGCCCAGCAGGCTGGTGTGGTTGATGCCGGGCGCCTGGCCCAGGCTGCCGTGGCCCTCGGCATAGGCCGTGATCTCGCCGATCTGGGCCTCGGTGTAGCCCAGCTTGCGCAGGGCAGCCGGGACCGACTGGTTGATGATCTTGAAATAGCCGCCGCCGGCCAGTTTCTTGAATTTCACCAGCGCGAAATCGGGCTCGATCCCGGTGGTGTCGCAATCCATCACCAGCCCGATGGTGCCGGTCGGCGCGATGACCGTGGCCTGCGCGTTGCGGTAGCCGTGTTCCTCGCCCAGGGTCAGCGCCTCGTCCCAGGCGTGGCGGGCCAGTTCGACCAGCCGCGCATCGGGGCAATTGGCGGCGTCCAGCGCCACGGGGGCGACGTTCACGCCCTCGTAATCGGCATGGGCATGGGCGGCGCGCCGGTGGTTGCGGATCACGCGCAGCATATGCTCGCGGTTTTTCGCATAGCCCGGGAAGGCGCCCAGTTCGCGTGCCATCTCGGCCGAGGTGGCGTAGGAGACGCCGGTCATGATGGCCGACAGCGCACCACACAGCGCGCGGCCTTCGGCCGAATCGTAGCCCAGCCCCATGTTCATCAGCAGACCGCCGATATTGGCGTAACCCAGACCCAGGGTGCGGAATTCATAGCTGCGCCGGGCAATCGCCTCGCTGGGGAATTGCGCCATCATCACGCTGATTTCCAGCGTCACGGTCCACAGCCGGCTGGCATGGACATAGCCCTCGGCGTCGAAGCTGTCGCCCTTGAAAAACGTCAGCAGGTTCATCGAGGCCAGGTTGCAGGCCGTGTCATCGAGGAACATGTATTCACTGCACGGGTTGGAGCCGCGGATCGGCCCATCCGCCGGGCAGGTGTGCCAGCTGTTGACCGTGTCATGGAACTGGATGCCGGGATCGGCGCAGGCCCAGGCGGCCTGGCCCACCTGATCCCACAGATCGCGCGCCTTGACGGTCTTGGCGACCTTGCCATCGGTGCGGCGCAGCAGTTCCCAATCGGCATCATCCTTTACCGCCTTCAGAAAGGCATCGGTCACGCGCACCGAATTGTTGGAATTCTGGCCAGAGACGGTGGCATAGGCTTCCGAATCCCAGTCGGTGTCATAGGTCGGAAACTCTATGCCGCTATAGCCCTGACGCGCGTATTGCAGCACGCGGTTGATATAGGTTTCGGGGATCATCGCGCGCTTGGCCGCGCGGATCGCGTCCTTCAGGGTGGGGTTCTTGCCCGGGTCGGTGGCGTCCGCCGCATCGCCGTCCCAGGTGCCGATCGCGGCAAAGATGGCGTTGAGCATCTTCTCGTGCATCTTCGAGCCGGCAACCAGCGATGCGACCTTCTGCTCCTCGATCACCTTCCAGTTGATGAACTGCTCGATATCGGGGTGATCCATGTCGCAGATCACCATCTTGGCCGCGCGGCGCGTGGTGCCGCCGGATTTGATGGAGCCCGCGGCGCGGTCGCCGATCTTCAGGAAGCCCATCAGGCCGGATGACTTGCCGCCGCCCGAAAGCTTTTCACCCTCGGCGCGCAGGCTGCTGAAGTTGGTCCCGGTGCCGGAGCCGTATTTGAACAGCCGCGCCTCGCGCACCCACAGATCCATGATGCCGCCATCGTTCACCAGATCGTCGCTGACCGACTGGATGAAGCAGGCATGCGGCTGCGGATGCTCATAGGCGGATTTCGATTTCACCAGCTTGTGGGTAAAGGGATCGACGTAGAAATGCCCCTGGCTGGGCCCGTCGATGCCATAGGCCCAGTGCAGGCCGGTGTTGAACCATTGCGGGCTGTTGGGCGCACCCATCTGGGCGGCCAGCATGAAGCGCATCTCGTCGAAATAGGCGCGGGCGTCCTCGTCGGTGGTGAAATAGCCGCCCTTCCAGCCCCAATAGGCCCAGGCGCCGGCCAGCCGGTCGAACACCTGCTTGGAGGAGCTTTCGCCGACATAGCGCTCGCCTTCGGGCAGTTCGGCCAGCGCGGCCTCATCGGCGACCGAGCGCCACAGGAAATCGGGCACGCCCTTTTCCTTCACGCGCTTCAGTCGTGCCGGCACGCCGGCCTTGCGGAAATACTTCTGCGCGATCACGTCCGAGGCCACCTGGCTCCAGCTTTCCGGCACCTCGACGGCATCGTTGCGGAAAACGATGGTGCCATCGGGGTTGCGAATCTCGGATACCGTGGTGGTGAAGGTCAGTGCCGCATAGGCGTCCTGCCCCTCGGTGGTGAATTTGCGCTCGATCCGCATGGCCTGTCCCCTATTGATGCCCGGTCGCATACCGCCGGCTGTGTCATCCCGCGCTGACGGGCCGTGCGCGCCGGAACCCAGGCAACAAACCTCCCGCTGTTCCGCGATGGCGCGGCACAGGCACGACCGTGCGGCCTGTGCCGGCGGTCGATACTTCTGGCGTGATGCGATGCCTGTCTTCTGCACGCTGGCCGGGCCTTGCTATATCTTGTGGCCCGTTGGTCAGCCCGCACAACCTGCCGTATGGGGGCAGGGGCGTCAACAGATTCGTAACGCGTCGGCGCAGAAAAAACACCACATGTTGGAATTGGCCGCCCCTGCGCCACTATTGGTGGCAATTCCGTTGCAGCCGGGCAACAAGGCAAGCGTCAAATGCGGGGTATCCGCCGCCCTGTCGGGATATCGTGCTCAGGCCGGATCGTGGCAGAGCGGGGGGTGCGCCTCGGGCACCTGGCGCGGCAGGTGGCGGTGCAGAAAATCCACCAACGGCGCGGCAACGGCGGCGGCGTCTTCCTCATGGGCCAGATGGCCCAGGCCGGGCAGGGTCAGGCAGGCCCCGGCGGGCAGCCAGCCCGCGGCGCGGTGCGACACGCGCGCGGGCACGGCGACATCGCCCTCTCCGGCGATCAGCAGCACCGGCAGGTCGATCTGCGGCAGGCGTTGCAGCAACGGCTCCAGGTCCCAGTCTGCCATCATGCCCAGCGTCGCTTCGATATGCGCGGGGCTGGTGAAAAGCGCGCGATAGCGTGCCATCTCGCGCGCGGGCAGGCGCGAGCCGGTCGAGGCGATCAGCCGGTCCGGGCGCTGCGGCTGGCCGGCATAGCGCGCCACCATATGCGCCACGAAGGGGCTGAGCGTCATGGCGCGGGCCAGTTTGGGGAAAAGCCAGCCGGCCAGGCCGTCGAACGGGCCCAGCGCGGCATTCACGCCGATGACGCAGGCGGGGCGAACGGGCATGATCTCGGTCAGGCGCAGGGCGATGGCGGCGCCGGCGGAATGGCCGATGATGGCACCGGGGCGCCAGCCCTGACCGGCGCACAGCGCGGCCAGATCGTCGGCCATGGCGTCCAGCCCGTATTGCGCCCGCCCGGCGCGGGTAAAGCCCTGGCCCGGCAGGTCCGGGGCGATCAGTCGGTACCCGGGTAGCGTTGCGCGCAGATTGGACCAGCTATGCGACGAGGCCCCCGCGCCATGCACCAGCAGCACTTCCGGCCCGGTGCCGGTGATCTGCACATGCCAGTCATGGGGTTTGCACATCACCCGCTGCGACGCGCTGCGCAAGGGCCAGTCGCGCGGCAGATGCGCGGGCAGGGTGGCGGCGCAGGCAGGGGGGCAGGCAGGGGAGCGGGCAGGGGGGCAGGCAGGG
>SKHK01000149.1 GCA_007117005.1 Paracoccaceae bacterium | reverse complement strand
TCGACGCCCCAATGCGGCAGCACCACCACGCCCGCGCTATCCGCCGCCGCCCGGCGCACCGCGGCCAGCAACGCGGCGCGCTGGTCATGGCACAGCAGCACCTGCCTATGCGGGTCCGCAATGCCGTTTGTGCCATAGCTGCAGGCGATGAAGGTGATATCGCCCAGCCGCGTCGGCATGCGGCGGGCGAAATCGCGCGCCGCGCCGGCCCGGATGGTGCCCGCAAAGGGCAGGCCGCGCGCGTCCAGTTCATCCATCGTCGCGGCCAGCCCTGCCGGGCCGCGATCCAGCGCATGGTTGTTTGCCGTCGTCACCAGCCCCACACCGGCCGCCAGCAGCGCGTCGATCAGCACGGGGTGATAGTTGAACCGCGGATATTCGGTATGGACCACATCGTCAAAAACCGGCCCGGGGTCGGCAACGCGCCGCCCGTCGCGCGTCAGGCCGGGGGCCACCGGCCCCTCGAGATTGGCGATGGCGATATCGGCGGCACGCAGATAGGGCATGGTATTGCCCCACAGCGTGTCAAAGCCACGGGCATAGCCGCGCCAGGCCAGCGGACGGTGCAACAGCACATCGCCCACCACCGCCAGCGAGACCCGCGCGCGCCCGGCGCAGTCATTGCGCGCGGCAATCTGCGCCGGATCCGGACGGCAAAGCCCCTGCCCCTGAATTTGCCCCTGCGCGGGCTGGGGCAGCCACAAACCCACCACCAGGGCGGACACAACCAGACCGCAAGATCGCCAGAACACCGCACACCCCCTGATTGGCAAAGGGAATCACGTTGCCCATGCCGCCGTCAAGCCTGGTGTAGCGTGCCCACTTTCGTGCCCTGCGCCCGAAACGCCCGCAGGTGCCGACCCCGTTGACGGGTTCCGGCAAGGTGAAGGGCAACGCCCGCCCGCATCCGGCGCTGACGGGGCCGGACGGCCTCATGTTTGCAAAGGTGTCCGCATGACGTCGATACACGTATTAACCGAAATTAAGAGTGCAACGTCCATGCATGGTTGCTAACAAGGCAGGGTATAGTATCCGTAGGGTCCGATCATGACAAAGGCGCCGGAAAAGGCCGCTTGGCAACACGGTCAGGCTATCCAGCAGAAGGTCATCAGTCTGCTGGTGACGCTGCTGAGCACCGAGCCCGAAGCCCTTGACGAGGCGATCGACGGGGTGCTGGACAGTCTGGGCCGGGTCCTGTGCGTCGATCGGCTGTGTATTCTGACCCAGGTCGACGACATCTGGCAGTGCCCGCATGAATGGCTGGCCGACGGGATCGCCGCAATGGCCCCCTTGCTGAACGGTCTGCCGCTTGACTCGCCTGATTTCACCCCTGCGTCCCTGCTGGACGGAGAGGATATCTTTCTGCCCGGCCCCGCAGCCCTGCCCGAAGGCCCGCTTCGCCAACTGCTGGAGGCGCGCGGGATAAACACCCTGATCGCCCTGCCGATCCGGCGCAAGGGCGCGTTCGCGGGGGTGCTGGCGATCGCCCAGGACCGCAGCGAGCGCACGATGCTGCCACGCGAGGCGGCAGAAGTCCTGCGCCCGCTTGCCGAAGGGCTGTTCGTGGCCATGCATCGCAGCCGGACCCTTGGCGCCCTTCACGCCGCCCGTACCGCCCGCGACGAGGCGACAGAACGGCTGCGGGCGACCGTCGCCACCATGCCGGACCTGCTGCTGGAGGTGGACACGAAGGGCCGCTGCACGCATGTCCAGTGCAGCGAAACCGCCGTGCTGCCAGCCCCGCCCGAGACGCTGATCGGTCACAGCATCGATGCGCTGTTGCCCGCCGAGGTAGCCGCGCTGCTGCATCAGGCCATGGCGCAGGCCGCAACCGACGGGCTGGCCGAAGCGATGGAACTGACCCTGACTGTCAACGAGCAGGAGCGCTTTTTCAGCCTCGCCGTCGCGCGCCGTCAGGGACCGGGCGAGGAGACCGGCTTCACCTGCCGGCTCCATGACATCACGGCCGAACGCCAGCGCCGCGAAACCACGGAACTGATGGTCAACGTCACCCGCCGGATGACCAACCTGGCCGCCGTTCTGAACGACGACCTGACGGTCCGCTGGATCAACCCGGCTTTCGAGGATTTCACCGGCCTGTCGCTGTCCCAGGTCGCTGGCCGCCCGATCAGCGATGTCATGGACCCCGAACTTGAACCGGCAGCGGCCGAACAGATCGGCCAGGCGCTGGGCACGCGCACGCCGCTGAGCATCGAATTGCGCAAGCGCGACCGTCACGGCGACCTGCAATGGATCGACCTGCGTCTGCAACCGATGGAACCGGGCGCCCATGGCGCCGGCGGGTTCATCGCCATCGAGACGGTGATCACCGACCGGAAACGTTCGGAAAGCGCCCTGCACGACATGGCCTCACGGTTCGAGGCGGCCGATCAGCGCCTGATCGGCGCCATCGAGGCACTGCGGGACGGGTTCGTGCTGTTCGACAAGGACAAGCGCCTGGTCCTGTGCAACAGCCGGTATCGAGAGATGAACGCGCTGATCGCCGATGTGATCAAGCCCGGCGCCAGCCTGCAGGAAATCATCGACGCCGGGCGGCAGCGCGGCCTATACAATGAAGAGCATGTCAAGGCAGGCGCCTGCGCAGATGCCCTGGACAATGTGGTGAGCAGTGACAGCTACGACGATGAACTGCACTATGCCGATGGGCGCATCATCCGGGTCTTCGCGCGGCGCCTGCCCAATGGCGGTCATGTCGGTTTGCGCTCTGACATCACCGGCCTGCGCGCGGCTGAACAGCAGTTGCAGGACATCATCGCCGGCGCGCGGGTGGCGACCTGGACGCTGGACCTGACCCGCGGCGAGCAGCTGGTCAATGACCAGTGGTACGCACTGCTGGGCTATGAGCGCAGCGACATGCCCGTGCTGACCCATGAGGTGCTGAACGGCCTTGCCCATCGCGACGACATGGAAAGGGCGCTGACCCAGCTGGCAGAGATCCAACGCGGCACGATCGACCGCGTGGAACAGGAATACCGCCTGCGCCACCGTGACGGGCACTGGGTTCACCTGCTGACCCGCGGCCGCGTCAGCAGCCGCGACGAGGCAGGGAATGCGACAGCTCTGAACGGGGTGAATATCGATGTCACCGGCCTGCGACGCGCCGAGGCGCGGCTGAATGTGATCATGGATTCCGCGGCGCTGGCCACCTGGGAATACGACGTGAGCGTGCCCTTCGGCTGGATAGACGAGAACTATGCCCGCATGCTGGGCCATGAACTGTCCGACCTGCTGCCATTCTCGATGGAGAGATTCATTTCCCTCGCGCATCCGGACGATCTGGAACGACTGATGGCCAGCATGCAGCGCCACCATGCAGAGGGGCGCACGAATGTCTCGAACCAGATCCGGCTGCGCCACAAGCAGGGCCACTGGATCTGGATCATGTGCAACACGATCGTGCAGCGCTGGGATGAAAACGGGCTGCCCGATGCGGCAAGCGGGGTGAATATCGACATCACCGCCGACAAGGAACGCGAGGCCGCGCTCGTGCAGGCCAATACCGCGCTGGAAGTCGCCCTGAGAGAGCGCAACACGGCACAGCAGCGACTGGCCGATATCGCGCAGGTCAGCGAGGACTGGTTCTGGGAAATCGACGCGCAAAACCGGTTCAGCTATCTGTCAGAGGGCGCGTCGCGCGTAAGCGGGGTGCCGACCGAGCGGTTTGTCGGCAGCACGATCGAAGAGACCGGCCTGACCCTGCTGACCCATGGCGACTGGCCGGAATTCGTGCGCCTTGTCCAAGCGCGCACACCGATCCGCGAATTCATCTACCGCACAAAGCAGCGGCAGGATGGCCAGCCGGTCTGGGTGCGTCTGAGCGGCGCGCCATTCACCGACGCCAAGGGCCGTTTCGCCGGCTATCGGGGCGTGGGGTCGAATGTCAGCGCCATGATCACGGCCACCGAACGCGCCGAGGCCGCCAATCAGGCCAAATCCGGTTTCCTGGCCACGATGAGCCACGAGTTGCGCACCCCGCTGACCGGGGTCATCGGCATGGCCGAACTGCTGGCCGAGACCCGGATCGACAGCGATCAGCGGCGCATGCTCGACACCATACGTGACTCCGGCGAGGGGTTGCTCACGGTGCTCAACGATATTCTGGACCTGGCCAAGATCGAGGCCGGGAAGCTGGAAATAACATCGCGGCCCTTTTCCCCGGCCAGGCTGGCGCAGCGCATCGAGGCGCTGCACGGCCAGGCCGCAGCCGCAAAGGGGGTTGCCCTGCGCATCGAGACATCGCCCGGTTGCGCCAAGACCTGGAAGGGCGATCCTGACCGCATCCTGCAGATCCTGCACAATCTGGTCGGCAACGCGCTGAAGTTCACCTCAAGCGGGGCGGTCTCCGTGCTGCTGAATACCAGCGCAGAGGGCCAGATGACGATCCGGGTCAGCGACAGCGGCATCGGCATGAGCCCCGAACAGGTCGCCCGCGTGTTCGAACCGTTCGAGCAAGCCGACAACCGCATCGCCCGGCGTTTCGGCGGCACCGGGCTGGGGCTGTCGATCACGCGGCATCTGACAGGGCTGATGGGCGGCCAGATCACCATCGACAGCGAGCCGGGAAAGGGCACGCGGGTTGTCCTGCACCTGCCCCTGCAGCCCGGCGCGCGGGAACCGGGTTCCAGGCGGCCGCGGGTAGAGACGCCAGCAGGCTACGCGGACCGGAATGTCCTGATCGCCGATGACAACGCCACCAACCGCATCATCCTGCAACGCATGCTGGGCGGCATGGGCCTGACCTTCACGCTTTGCCATGATGGGCTGGAGGCGCTTTCGGTCTTCGAGCCCGGCGCGTTCGACCTGTTGCTGCTGGACATCTCGATGCCCAAACTGGACGGCATGGCGGTGATTCAGGCGATCCGCGAGCGGGAAAGGGCGGCGGGCGCCGCGCGCACACCGGCACTGGCCGTGACCGCCAATGCCATGAGCCACCAGATCGAGGCCTATCTGGCAGCCGGATTCGACGGGCATCTGGCAAAGCCCTTCCGCAAGGCATCGCTGATCGACAGCCTGGCGCAGCACCTGCACGCGCCATCGG
>SKHK01000171.1 GCA_007117005.1 Paracoccaceae bacterium | reverse complement strand
GGGTGGGGGCATTGTCGTCCTCGCCCTCGGCACCTTCCTGCGCCTTGCCGCCGCGCGCGTCCCGCTCGGCCATCGCACGCTCCAGCGCGGCGCTCAGATAGTCATGCTTGCTCAGCGTTCCGGCATTGCCGGTGGCAGGCGTGGCCCCGGCGGGGGCGCTTTTGGCGCGGGCTTCGCGCGCCTGCCGGTCTGCAATGTCGCGCGCCCGCTTGCGGCGGCTGCGCAGGCGACTGATCAGATCAGAGAGTTCCCTGTCCGAATGCAGCCCCAGCGCGGGGTGGCGGGCCATATCCGCCATCTGCAACTCGTCTGCATCAAGGGCGCGTTTCTCTTCGACGCTGGCAGGGGGGGTCTGGTTGCTGGTCATTGTCGTTTTCCTTTTTTGAAAACTTTGGAATTTTGCGTCGCGGCACTGTCCTGCCGCCTGCAAGGCACCGCCGGCATGACAGGCGAGGCCCTTTCGTTTGTCCTCAGGACATTGCGAAACGCCCCGATTTTCGAAAGCAAGACACCGAATGTGCGAGCTGGCGTCTGAAGCTTCCTCTATGGCGCGCTCCTTGATCAACCTCCGAGGCGAGCGCCAGCCGTCGCGTAGCTTTGGGTGGCTGCAGGCGGTGGCGTCCGTTGATGGCCAGCTATGCCTGTTGGCCGTCAATACGACTACGCTACAACACGACTACGCTACGTTGGCCCAACGCAGGAACCGCGCAGGCGGTTCAACCTGCGGCGACATTTTTCGGTTTTTCACCCAAACGGTGAACCAATTCGCGCGATACCCGTTCAAAAGGAAGGCAGGGCGGCAAGCATCAGCCGCGCGCACGCACAAGACAGCAAGGGAGACTGCAATTGAGCCCCATCATCCGCGCCTTTTTCGACCGCCCCACGGGCAGCCTGCAATACGTGTTCCATTGTCCCCAAACCCGAAAGGCCGCGATTGTCGATCCGGTCTGGAACTTCTACCCCGAAGCGGGCTCCGTCACGACCGAGAGTGCCGACGAAATTCTGGACCATGTGCGCGATGAGGGGCTTGAGGTGGTCTGGATCCTGGACACCCACCCCCATGCCGATCACTTCAGCGCGGCCCCCTATCTGGCCGAAAAGCTGGGCGCGCCCACGGCAATCGGCGAAAAGGTGGTGGGCGTGCAGAAGCTGTGGAAAAAGCTCTACCACCTTAGCGGTGACTTCCCGACCGATGGCGCGCAATGGGACCGGCTGTTCGCCGAAGGCGACGAATTCATGGTGGGGGACATCCCGGTGCGGGTGATGTTCTCGCCCGGTCATACGCTGGCCTCGGTCACCTATGTTGCGGGCGATGCGGCATTCGTGCATGACACGCTGATGATGCCCGAAAGCGGCACCAGCCGCGCCGATTTTCCAGGCGGCAGCGCAGAGGATCTGTGGCGTTCCCTGCGCGCCATCCTGGACCTGCCGCCGCAGACCCGGCTTTATGTCGGCCATGATTACCCTGATGCCGGGGCCGCACCCGAATACATGGCGACTGTCGCCGAACACCGCCTGCGCAACCGGCACGTCAAGGACGGAATCGGCAAGGCCGAGTTCATCGCAACACGCATGGCCCGAGACGAAAGCCTGCCGTTGCCTGCGCGAATGCTGGCCGCGCTGCAGGTCAACATCCGCGGCGGCCGCCTGCCAAGGGCCGAGGCCGATGGACATAGCTATCTGAAAATCCCCGTCGGAAAATTCGAGCCCAGATGAGCGCCCTGCTGAAAGCGGCACTCGGTCGGATCACCAGTAGCGACAGCCATGACAGCCGTGACGGTCAAACCGGCGACGGGTCGATCCGTGTCGCGCCGTTCAGGCTGACCATGGCCCTTTGAGTGCGGGTGGTTCAGAAGCTTCCGAACACCGTTCCAATCGTGACCAGAACCACCAGCGCAAGGATCGGGATCAGGACCGCGACCACGGCGATGTCCTTGTAGGCTTCGCGATGGGTCAGACCGCAGATCGTCAGCAAGGTGATCACCGCGCCATTATGCGGCAGCGCGTCCAGCCCGCCGGTGGCCACAGCCGTCACCCGGTGCAGCAATTCGGGCGACACCCCGGCCGCGCGCCCCATTTCCAGGTAGGTATCGCCCAGGGTCGACAAGGCGATCGACATGCCACCCGAGGCAGAGCCGGTCATCCCTGCCAGCAGGCTGGTGCCGACCGCCAGCGAAATCAGCGGGTTGTCCCCGCCCACGGTCACCACCCAATCGCGGATCACGCCAAAGGCCGACAGCGAGGCAATCACTGCGCCAAAGCCGACCAGACTTGCCGTGTTGAAGATGGGTTTGAGCGAATCCTGCGCGCCATCCTCCAGTGTTTCGCCCATCCCCTCGGCCAGCCGCCGCCAGTTGAGCGCAACCAGCGCCAGCGAGGCCAGCGTCAGCGCCGCAATGATGGACCAGACGCCGCGCACCGAACCGACATCCGTTTCGCCGAATTCCGGCTGCGACAGATAGCCCGTGTCCATCGCCGGGATCAGCAGGAAGGTGAAGGCAAGGTTCAGCATCAGAACCAGCACCAGCGGCAGGGCGGCCAGGGTCAATGACGGGGTGTCGCCGGCGGCCTTGTCCGAAGTGCTGTCGTCGTCGTCACTGCCGTAACCCGGCCCCAGCGCCCGCGCGCGGTATTCCAGCCAGCCCCACCCCAGGCCCAGCATCAGCGCCCCGGTGATCAGCCCCAGCCCCGGCGCGGCGAAAGGTGTCGTGCCGAAATAGGGCATCGGGATCGCGTTCTGGATGGCCGGCGTGCCCGGCAGCGCGGTCATCGTGAAGGTGAAGGCCCCAAGCGCGATGGTCGCCGGGATCAGCACTTTCGGCAGCGCAGCCTGACGGAACAGGACGGCCGCGATGGGCCATACGGCAAAGGCCACCACGAACAGCGACACGCCGCCATAGGTCATCACGGCGCAGGACAGCACCACGGCCAGGATCGCCTTGTCCGGCCCCAGGCCGCGGATGATCCCGTCCGCCAGAACCCGCGCGGACCCCGATGCCTCCATCAGCTTGCCAAAGACCGCCCCCAGCAGGAACAGCGGAAAGTACTGGATGATGAACCCGCCTGTCGCCTGCATGAAGATCTGGGTGTAGCTGGCCAGAACCGGGCCGCCCTCGGCGGCGAGGACCGCCAGAAGCGCCATGGCCGGTGCCAAGAGAAGCAGGCTCAGCCCGCGATAGGCCAGAACCATCAGCCCGGCCAGCGCGGCGGCGATGACAAGGACCCCGAGCATGGCCTACTGCGCCGCCTGCCCGGGCACGACAGACGGGTCGTCGAAAAACGCCTCCAGATCAAAGGTCGATTCCTGCCCGATCCGGTCGAAATTCGCCTCCAGCCAGGCCTCGGCCCAGCCCCGCCCGCGCTGGAACAGAAGCTGCAGATAGGCCCATTCCGCATTCATCTTGCTGGAGGCAGAGAGATCCTGCACCTCGGCGTCGGTATGGATCAGATGGATATGGGTTTGCCCCGCTGCACCAAGGTCGACACCCTTTGCCGCAACAATCTCCTTCATCAGGAAGATGGCGCGCAATTCCTTGATCAGCGCCGTGTTGAAGCTGATCTCGTTCACGCGGTTCAGGATGTCGCGGGCCGAGGTAGGCGTGTCATGGCGCACCACCGGGTTGATCTGCACGATCACGATATCGGGGCTGGCCTTGCTGGTCACCAGCGGCATCAGGGCCGGATTGGCGCTGAACCCGCCATCCCAATAGGGTTCGTCATCGATCATCACCGCCGGATAAAGCTGCGGCAGGCAAGCCGAGGCCATCACCGAATCCACCGTGACCGCCCCGCGCGAGAAGATGCGCGCCCGCCCGGTGCGCACATGCGTCGCCGTCACATGGACGGATATCGCCTTGCAGCGGTTGACGTTGTCGAAATCGACCTGCCGTTCCAGCAGGTCGCGCAGCGGGTTCAGGTTCAGCGGGTTCATCTGATAGGGCGACAGCACCCGGCTGAGCCCTTCAAAGAACAGAAAGCCGGGCGAGGCATCCAGACTGTAGCGCCCCAGCACCCGGTCCAGCGGGCTGCGTTGCAAAGGCGAGGTCAGCGCCGCCCGGCTGATCGCGCGCCAGAACGACGCCAGCGCCGCGCGCGCCCCTTCGCGGCCGCCGCGCTCAAAGCCATCGGCCAGCACCACGGCATTCATCGCCCCGGCACTGGTGCCGCTGATCTCGGCGATCTGCAGGCGATCGTCTTCCAGCAAGCGATCCAGCACACCCCATGTCAACGCCCCATGCGACCCGCCGCCCTGAAGGGCCAGATTGATGCGCTTGCAATGACCCGAAACTAACATGTGACCCTCGATGCTGCGATGCAGCATGGATATCAAGGCCGGGGCCAGTGTGCAATCCATGCCCACCATGCGCGTTACGCTCATGCGCATACAGGCCACCCGCCCTGCCCCATTCTTTTCGCATGTCAAAGGGCTTGGGACCCGAACCCGCTGCCCGGCAGCCTGCTTGCCTCATGCTGAACCCGGCTCTTGCGCGAAGAAAGACCCGGGCGCGCTTGCACAAGCGAGTTTCGGGCGGATCACGGGCGTCGAGCGGTCGCCATGGGCCCCTTCCCCTTTGCCATCCTCACCCATTCCAACAGGTTCAGGCCGCCCGTCTGAGGCCGCGCTTCACCTGTTGCAGAAGGGAGTTTGCAGGTTGGGTGCGAGGCGCCGAGACGCGGGCCACGGCAATTTCCGTCTCTAACAGGCTGCAGAAAAAGGAATTCCGATCATGCCCGAGCGGGAAACTGTTCCTGATCCTGATATCGGCTCTGCCGCGTTGAAGGTCGCGCCCGACCCTGGGGGGGCGCGTCGAAGCGCGCTTTCCGAGCGCACCGCTCAAAAGCATGAATGTTATCAGAATGATGCGCGTCATCGCCTGAGCGCCCTCCGGGGGGGAGGGGCGGGCGCGGCCCGGGGTGCCCCCGGGCCAGACAGTTGGCCGGCGCGGCGAGGAACAGGTTCCCTATTCTGCCTGTGACTGCGCGGGCAAGCCGGATTTTATGAGCAGCCTGCCAAGACACCGATACCCGAGATACCGGCCCCTGACGGCCGGAAATGCCCAAGG
>SKHK01000315.1 GCA_007117005.1 Paracoccaceae bacterium | reverse complement strand
CGCGGTCGCCCGGCGCTGCGGCTGGCCATGGGCGCGGTGGGCGGCGCGCGCGAGGGCGCGGTGGCGGTGGTTTTGTCGCTGGGGCTGGGGCTGACGGTGCTGGCCGCGGTGGGGCAGGTCGATGCCAACCTGCGCGGTGCCATCGCCAGCGACCTGCCGGACCGCGCGCCGTCGTTCTTTTTCATCGACATCCAGACCGACCAGCTGGACCCGGTGCTGGACCGCCTGCGCAATGATCCGGGGGTCAGCGAGATCGAGACCGCGCCGCTGCTGCGCGGCGTCATCACCGCGATCAACGGCATCCCGGCCAGCGAATGGGGCGATCACTGGACCCTGCGCGGCGATCGGGGCCTGACCTATGCCGCCACCCCGCCCCCGGGGACCGAGATCATCGCGGGCGAATGGTGGGACGCGGATTACGCCGGCCCGCCCCTGATCAGCTTCGGCGTGAACGAGGCGCGCGATCTGGGCCTGCAACTGGGCGACGCGATCACCGTGAATGTGATGGGCCGCGACCTGACCGGCACCGTGGCCAATTTCCGCGCGCTGGATTTCCGCACCGGGGGTATCGGCTTCGTGATGACCTTCAACCCCGCCGCGCTGCAGGGCGCGCCGCATACCCATATCATCACCGCCCATACCGACCCGCGGGCCGATGCGGCGATCCTGCGCGACCTTGCCGCGGGCTTTCCCAATGTCACCGCCATTCCCATCCGCGAGGCTGCGGCGCGGGTGGCCGAGGCGCTGACGGCGCTGGCCGCGGCGACATCGATTGCCGCGCTGGCGGTGCTGGCCACGGGGTTCGTGGTGCTGATCGGCGCCGCGGCGGCGGGCGAGCGTGCGCGGGTGTTCGAGGCGGCGGTGCTGAAAACGGTGGGCGCCAGCCGGGGCACGATCCTGGCGTCTTTCGCGCTGCGCTCGGTCCTGATGGGGGCGGCGGCGGGGCTGGTGGCGCTGGGCGCGGGGGCAGGGGCGGCCTGGGCGGTGCTGGTTCTGGTGATGGACCTGTCCTTTGCCTTTCAGCCGGTGCCGGCGCTGTCGGTGGTGCTGGGCGGCGTGCTGGCGGTAGTGCTGGCGGGGCTGGTCTTTGCCTGGCGCCCGCTTGCCGCACGGCCCGCGCGGGTGCTGCGCGCGGCGGACTGACGGGGGGGGGCGTTCGAACGGCGGGTGTGGTTCCCGCCCGTGCGCCGGTGTTTCGGCCGGGCGGGAAAGAAGTCACCGGTCCGAGCCAATCAACCGGAAACCGTTTCAGGGCCGGGTGCGCGGCCGGGCTTAGCGTCAGTCCGGCACGGCGCCGCCCAGCGCGCGGGTGATGGCCTGCATATTGGCCCGGATCATGCCGATGTAATCGCCTGCCTCGGTGCCGGGTTCGCCCAGTGTGGTGCCATGCAGCGGCGGGGCGACGGTCAGCGTGCCGCCCCGGCCTTGCACCACTGCCACCAGCGCGTGCAGCCCCGCCGGATCGGCGCCGTGCACGGGAAACACCGCCGGCACGCCCCGCGCGATGACGCGGTCGGCCAGCGCCTGAACCATCGCGGCAGGGGCGTCGGCGGGCAGGGTGGCGATGTCCAGCGCGAAAGGCTCGGCCATGTAGCCGAAGGCGTCCTGCGCACTGACCAGCAGGCGGGTATCGGCCGGGATGCTGGCCAGCGCCGCGGCGGTCCAATCGTGCAGCGCCTCCAGCCGGTCGATATGGGCGCGGGTGCGGGCTTCGATGGCGGCGGCGCAGGCGGGGCGGTGGTCGCTGATTTCCAGCGCGATCAGCGGGGCGATGCGTGCCCAGCGGCTGACCGCGTGCCACAGATGCGGATCGATCCCGCCCGGCGATTCCGCTGCCGTGCCGCCTGTGTTGCCCGCCTCTGCGCGCAACGTCTCGATGCTGGTGGCCGCGCGCAGCACCTGCAGCACGGGTGCATCCACTGCCTGCGGGGCGAGTGCCGCCGCCAGCCCCGGCTCCAGCGCCGGGTCGGTGGCGATGATCAGCGCGGCCCCGGCCAGGGCCGCGCGGTCATCGGGCGTGGCGCTGTGGGATTGCGGCGGCGTGCCCGGCGGGATCAGCGCGCGGACCGTGGCGCAATCGCCGGCGATGGCGCGGGTCATGTCGGCCAGATGCGCGGTGGTGGTGACGATGCGCAGGGGCGGCTCGGCCCGCAAGGGGGTCGCAAGGGACAGGGCGGGGGACAGGGCGAGGGCAAGGAACAGGGCGATGCGGGGCATGGTGTCGGCTCCGGCAGGGTGAGGGCGGTGCACAGGATAGCCGCAAATGCGCGGCCTGTATCGCATTCCGTCTGCAGCGCGTTCGGTGCGGTTTGCGCGCTACCAGAGCGACAGTTGCCTGTTGGCCTGTGCGGTATCCTCGGGCTCGAAACCTGAAAGCGTGACGCCCAGCAGCCGGATGCCCAAGGCCACGGGAAAGACCGACGCCAGCAGCGCCCCGGCCAGCGCGCGAAAGCTGTCCTCGCTCTCAAAGGGGGCGGGCAGGGTGCGGCGGCGGGTGATGATGCGGAAATCGGCGAATTTCACCTTGACCGTCACCGTGCGCCCGCGCAGCCCGCGCGCACCGGCCTGCGCCCAGACCTTGCCCGCCAGCAGGGCCAGTTCGGCCTGCGCCATGGTGGGGTCGGTGATGTCGGTGTCGAACGTGTCTTCGGTGCCCAGCGATTTGCGCGGGCGGTCGGGCTGGACGGGGCGGTTGTCGATGCCCTGCGCGATGCCGTGATACCAGCGTCCGGCCTTGCCGAAATGCCGCGTCAGAAAGGCCAGGTCGTGCGTTGCCAGATCGGCGCCGGTACGGATGCCAAGCGCCTCCATCCTTGCCGCCGTGGCCGGGCCGATACCGTGGAACCGCGCCACCGGCAGCGCCTGCACGAAGGCCGGGCCGCGCGCGGGTGTGATCACGGCCTGCCCGTCGGGTTTTTTCAGGTCCGAGGCGAGCTTTGCCAGAAACTTGTTGTAGGACACCCCGGCCGAGGCGGTAAGGCCGGTCTCGTCCCTGATGCGCGCGCGGATCCGTTGCGCCACCTCGGTCGCCACGGCGATGCCGGGTTTGTTGGTGGTGACGTCCAGATAGGCCTCGTCCAGCGACAGGGGTTCGATCAGATCGGTGAATTCGGCAAAGATGGCGCGGATCTGATTGGACACGGCGCGATAGACCTCGAACCGGGGGCGCACGAAGACCAGATCGGGGCAGCGGCGCTTCGCGGTGACCGAGGGCATGGCAGAGCGCACGCCGTAAGCCCGCGCCTCGTAACTGGCCGCGGCGACCACGCCGCGCGCGGCCGAGCCGCCCACCGCCACCGGCCGCCCGCGCAGCGCGGGGTCATCGCGCTGTTCGACCGATGCGTAAAAGGCATCCATGTCGACATGGATGATCTTTCGCAGGGGCGCCACCGGCGGGGCCTGGCCAGGTGGCGGGGCGGGGTGCGGGGTGGCATTCGTGTCGCCCATGTCGCCCGTGTCGCGACACCCGGTCAGGCGTCGCCATCCTGGGCCGGGCCCCGGCGCGTGCGGCCGACGCGGACATGGGTGCTCACGCCCAGCGTCTTGGCCAGCGCGGCAAAACGGTTTTGCGCGACCTCGCTGAACAGGTCCTGCATGGCGGGTTGCAGCACCAGTTCCAGCACCTTCTTCTTGGGAAAGAAATTCAGCTTGCCCGCCGCTTCCGGCCCGCCGACGGCGAACATCGCGCCGAAACGCATCGCCCGGCCCAGGATCACGGCCTGGCGGATGTCTTCCTCGTCCAGGAGCTTCATCAAGGGCGTCATGCGCCCGTCCAGCCCGTTGGATTTGTAGCGATTCATCAGCGCAAGGCCCAGAAACACCCGGCCCGGATGGTCCATGCCGCCCAGATTGGCGCGGGTGGCGGTGTCGAAACAGCTTTCGGCGCGGTAATCGGGATGCGCGCGCCAGTTGACGTCATGCAGCAGGCAGGCCGCCTTGACCAGCCGCAGCCGTTCCGGGGGCGCGTTGCGGAAAAGCGGCATCAGGAAGTCGTAAAGCTTGCGTCCGAAGCCGGGCAGGCGGGCGTTCGCGGCCTCCTGGTGGCGGCAGGCCTCGATCAGCGGGTCGCGGGCGCGCAGGGTGTCGGGCATCTGGTCAAAGAGGATGCCCTCGCGGATGCCGTAGCTGGAGACATAGATTTCCCTTGGCCGGAAAACATGCAGCAGCGGGCGCAACACCTGCACGGCCAGCGGCACCAGCGCCAGACGGTCCGGCGAGGTGCCGGTGCGGCTGCGCAATTCCTTCAGGCTGTGATCCTTCAGCCAGTCCATGGTCTTTCGGATCGCCTTTGGCGTCATGCGGTATTCGTGCATCACGGTCAGGGGATAGCCGCGCCGGGCCATGTCCAGCCGCGCCAGCGCCCGCCAGGAACCGCCGACCAGGTAGAGCGTATGATAATCCCCGTCCAGTTCCGCGCGCAGGCCCCGCAGGATGCCATCGACATGCGTCTTCAACCCCTTCTTGCCGCCCGGCACCTGCTGAA
The DNA here is from genome assembly GCA_007117005.1 of Paracoccaceae bacterium. GTDB lineage: Bacteria > Pseudomonadota > Alphaproteobacteria > Rhodobacterales > Rhodobacteraceae > Pararhodobacter. The sequence goes on along the minus strand of SKHK01000315.1, from coordinate 663 downwards.
GCCGGAACGGCCCCAGGCCAGAGGTCACGCGCCGGCCTACCGTATTCTCGCCGATCTCGGCCAGTTCCATCGACGAGCCGCCGATATCGCAGACCAGCCCGCGCGCGCCCGGCCAGCCCAGCAGCACGCCCTGCGCCGACAGGCGCGCCTCTTCCCCGCCGTCGATGACCAGCATGTCGATGCCCGTCGCCGCCTCGACCTCGGCGCGAAAGGCGGGGCCGTCCTCGGCCTCGCGCAGGGCGGCGGTGGCGACGGTGGTCAGGCTGGTCAGGTTCATCGACTGCGCCAACAGCGCGAACCGGCGCAGCGCGGCCAGCGCGCGGACGCGCCCCTCGGGGTTCAGCCGGCCGGTCTGTGCCATGCCGCGGCCCAGACCGCAGAGCACCTTTTCGTTGAAAAAATAGGCCGGGCTGCGCGCGGCGCCGTCAAAGACCACCAGCCGCACCGAGTTCGACCCGATGTCGATCACGCCTACCCGTTCCAGCGCGCTGCGCGACGGGTCCTGAAACAGGGCCGGCCCGAAGAACCCTCGAACGGGAGTGGCGGTGCCGATGAAATCGCCGCTGTCATTCATGCCGTTGATCCTGCATCGGCTGCGCGAGGGGTTTTTACGGGCTTGCAGGCGGATCGGTCAACCATGCCCCGGCCCGTCCCCGTCCCCGT
>SKHK01000132.1 GCA_007117005.1 Paracoccaceae bacterium | reverse complement strand
TCGCCTTCCGCTTCCGCTTCACCCTGCGCATAGCCCTCCGCCTCGGCGTCGCCCTCTGCCTCACCTTCGGCTTCGGCTTCGGCCTCGGCTTCTCCGGCGGCGGCGGCCATGAAATAGCCGCCGCTCTCGCCCAGCGCGCCACCGACCAAGGCCGGCCCCGCGGTGATGCCAAGCGCGGCGATCATCGCCGGCGGAATGAAGGTCGTGCTGCGCGACAACTTTTCGAGAAGCGTCGCTTGCCGCGCGTCGGGGGAGGCGTCTGGCCTGGCATCCATGCGGTTATTCCTTTTCCCTGTCTGGTCTCTGTCTTTTCGCTCTGCCGGACGCGCCGGAGCAGCGGCGCGATCAGCCGCTTGTCAGAGGAGTTCGCGCCAAACGGGGAAAGGTTACATCGGGCAAGGGCGGGAAATGGTGATCAGGCCGGCCATGAGCGCCGCGCGGCGCTGCGCCCCTGCCGGGTTGGGGTCTGCGGGGCGGGAGGCGGTTTTTCTTGAACGACGAGGGCGGATCGGGCATGGCTTCGCCATGAACCGACAGGCCCAGAAAGCGCCCGGCCGCCTGCCGCGGACCGCCCGGTCCCTGCCGATCGCGCTGCTGCGCGCGCGCGAGCGGGTGATGACGCCGATCCGCGAGATGCTGGCCGCCAGCGGGGTGAACGAACAGACCTGGCGCGTCCTGCGGGTGCTGGAGGAAGCCGGGCCGATGGACCAGAGCCTGCTGGCCCGGCGCGCCTGTCTGCAACTGCCCAGCCTGACGCGCATTCTGCGCCGGATGGAGGAACAAGGTCTGATCATGCGCGCGGCGGATGCGGCGGACAGGCGGCGCTCGATCGTGTCGATCACGCAGGCCGGGCGGGCGGTGATCGACCGGCACGCGGCACAGTCCCTGGCCATCTTCGCAACGCTCGAAGCCCGTTTCGGCGCCGAACAACTGGCCGGGCTCATCGACCTGCTGGAAGCCCTGGACAGCGCCGATTTCACCGCGCCGCCGGACTGAGGGAGGGCAGGACATGAGCCGCCCGCGGCTGACAGCGGCATTCTGGGTTTCGGCCTATCTGTCCCGCCTGCAGGCTGCAGGGATAGCGGCCTATGTGCCGGCGCGTGGTGATGCGACGGCCGGTGCGGTGATGGTGAAGCTGGCCACGATGGACGGAAAGGCGCAGCTGTGGCAGCGCCTGTTCGACCCGATGACCGACCGCCGCGCCTGGGTCTGCACGGAGCGGGGCGAAGAGGCGGCCATCGATGCAAGGCTGGCGCGCGAACGCGCGCGCGACACCGACCTGTGGATCATCGAGGTGGAGGATCGGCACGGCCGGCACATGCTGGACACCCCCGGCCTGGACGAATAGCCCCAGCCCGGACCGGGCGCGACCAAGGCTTTTTCATGAAAAAGCCTTGCAAAACCCTTGTTGCAAGGGTTTTGGGTCCCCAGGCGCCACGCCGCCCTTTGCCAAGCGAGCCGGCAGCTCCTATCTTGTCGACAACACAAGCCAGAGAGGTCACGATGTTCTTCAGCTTCAAGAAGGCGGACATGATCCGGGCCGAAGACGCCCTGCCCGGCCGTGCCCAGCCCATCCCCACCGCAGAGACCCACGCGCTGAGCGGGCGTCCGTTGAAGGCCCCGACACCCGATGGCCTGGAGGTCGCGATCTTCGGCATGGGCTGTTTCTGGGGTGTCGAGCGGTTGTTCTGGCAGCGCGAGGGCGTCTGGCTTACAATGGTCGGCTATGGCGCGGGCTTTACCCCGAACCCCACCTATGAAGAGGTCTGCTCTGGCCGCACCGGCCATAACGAACTGGTCCGGCTGATCCATGACCCCGCCATCGTCAGCTACAGCGACCTGCTGCGCCTTTTCTGGGAGGGGCACGACCCCACCCAGGGCATGCGCCAGGGCAATGACCGCGGCACGCAATACCGCTCTGGTATCTACACCACCTCGCCCGAACAGCAGGCGCTTGCCGAGGCCAGCCGCGATGCCTATCAGAAACGCCTTGATGCCGCCGGGCTGGGGCGTATCACCACCGAGATCCTGCCCGCCCCGGCCTTTTACCATGCCGAGGATTATCACCAGCAGTATCTGGCCAAGAACCCCAATGGCTATTGCGGCCTGGGCGGCACCGGCGTCACCTGCCCGGTCGGCCTGACGGCGTGACCGAACGGGCAGGCGCGCGCAGACACATGTCTTGACCCCCGCCCCACGGCCACTTAAGCGCGGTCAGGCAAGGAAAGGCCGCGCATGACCACCTACTCCGCCCTGACCACCCTGCCCGAGGAAGCCCGCGCCCAGGCGCTGGGCGAGGCGCTGGAATCGCTGGACCCGGCGCCCGAGGGCGTGGGCGTCTTCGAGATGGAAGACGGCTCCAGCCTGTGGGAGGTCGGCGCCTATTTCACCGCCCCGCCCGACGATGTGGCACTGGCCCTGATGGCCGCCGCCCATGGTGCGGCCGATTTCGCCGTCTCTGCCCTGCCGGAAATCGACTGGGTGGCCCATGTGCGCCGCGAACTCAGCCCGGTCGAGGCCGGGCGCTTTTTCGTCTATGGCAGCCATGACGCCGACCGCCTGCCGCCCGGCCGCATCGGCCTGCTGATCGAGGCCGCGATGGCCTTCGGCACCGGCCATCACGGCACCACGCTGGGTTGCCTGCGCGCGCTGGACCGGCTGGTCGATGCCGGCTGGCAACCCGAACGGGTGATCGACCTGGGCTGCGGCACCGCCGTTCTGGCCATGGCCGCCGCGCGGGTCTGGCCCGGCACCATGCTGGCCAGCGATATCGACACCGTCGCCGTCGAGGTGGCGCAGGCCAATGTCCTGGCCAACGGGCTGCAGGGCCGTGTCGCCTGTATCGAGGCCACGGGCTTCGATCATCCGCTTATCGCCGAGCGCGCGCCCTTCGACCTGATCCTGGCCAATATCCTGAAGGGCCCGCTGATCGACCTCGCGCCAGCCATGGCCCGGCATGCCGCCCCGGGCGGGCGCGCCGTGCTGTCCGGCCTGCTGGTCACCCAGGCCGATGCGGTGCTGGACGCCTATACCGGCGCCGGTTTCAGCCTGGAGCAGCGCGAGGATATCGGGGATTGGTCGACCCTGACGCTGATCGCCGGCTGATTGCCGCATTTTCGCCGGTTTGAGCGTGTAACGTTTCCGTCCTGCAACAGGTCTTGCCGATCAGGATGGACACGAAGGCAATGCATAGAACGGATTTCACCCAGCGCGCGCATGATGTTCTGGCGCGCAAGGTCACCCAGAAACAACAGCGCGAAAGGCGCGGCCTGCGCCGGTTGGCGGGCATCGCCGTTGCCCTTGCCGGGGCGGTGGCCTGTTTCTTCCTGCTGAAGGCGGCGACCCTTGCCTATATGGGCGAAGAACGATTCACCCGCGCGTCTGACGCGGCCATCGCGCAGGACAGCGGGCTGGGCTTCTGGATTGCCGGCATCGACCCGGTGACACGGGTACTGGCGCAGGCGATGGCGGGCAGGCAGGCAGCGGACAGGCGCGCGGACCTCTGAGGCGCGCCACGAAAACGCCGCCGAACCGGAACCGGTCAGCGGCGTTCTTTGTGTTTGCCGTGGCGGGCAGCCCGGCCTTGACGGGCGCGGCTTGAAGGACACGGCGTGTCAGCGCATCCGGTCAACGAGATCGTCGATTTCAGCGCGGCACAGGCCGATATCGTCCAGTTCACGATCGGACAGTTTCGACAACTCGTTGCGGGTAACGCGGCGGTCGTTCCATGACACCAGACGGGCGACCAGGTCGCCGAACGCGAAACGAAACCCGCTGCCGAACACACCGTCGGCGACGGGGCGGCTCTGGGTAAAGAAGGCCATGACAGGCTCCATGAGAAAGAGAGTTTTCGGATAGCACACGAATTGTGCATCCTGACGCGCAGATAGACCTGATTTTCAGCGCCGGGAAGAGGGTGAAACAGCAATCCTGCCATGCTTGCGCTGCATGACGGCGGCAGGAAAGGTGGCAGGGTGGCCCCTGATCAAGGCTTTGCGCTGGCGCATGTTCTCTTTTCGTGCTACCGCCTTTGGCAAAGCCGGTCAAACCGGCTGGTCTGGATATAGGGGGCAGCCGTCATCATGCGGGTATTCGGCATCGACCCGGGCCTTCGCAACATGGGCTGGGGCGTCATCGACATGGACGGAACGCGCCTGCGCCACATCGCGAACGGGGTCTGCAAATCGGCCGGGGACACGCTGGCCGAACGCCTGCTCAGCCTGCACGCGCAACTGGCCGATATTCTGCAGCGCTACCAGCCGGACTGCGCCGCGGTCGAACAGACCTTCGTCAACAAGGATGCGGTGGCCACGCTGAAGCTGGGCCACGCGCGCGCCATCGCCCTGCTGGTGCCGGCGCAGGCGGGGCTGCAGGTGGGCGAATACGCGCCCAACGCGGTAAAAAAAACTGTGGTCGGCGTGGGCAAGGCCGCAAAGGAACAGGTACAGCACATGGTGCGCATGCAACTGCCCGGGGTGACGCTGGCCGGGCCGGACGCGGCCGATGCGCTGGCCGTGGCGATCTGTCATGCCCATCACATCGGGCCGGCGGCCAGGCGCGCGGCGATGATGCGGGCCACCGGGTAGGCTGCGCTGAACGGATACGCAGGGGAGAGGCAGGGCATGATCGGCAAACTGACCGGGCGGGTGGATTGGCGCGGCAGCGATCAGGTGCTGATCGATGTCGGCGGTGTGGGCTATGTGGTGCATGTCTCGCCCCGCACGCTGTCGGCGCTGCCCGGCCCCGGCGGGATGGCGGCGCTTTATACCGACCTTCTGGTGCGCGAGGACCTGTTGCAGCTTTTCGGTTTTCCCAGCGTGCAAGAGCGTGAATGGCACCGGCTGCTGACCTCGGTCCAGGGGGTGGGGGCAAAGGCGGCGCTGGCCATTCAGGGGGTGCTTGGCCCGGCGGGCGTGGCGCGCGCGGTGCTGATCGGTGATGCCGCGGCGATCCGGAAGGCACCGGGCGTCGGGCCAAAACTGGCCCAGCGGGTGGTGATGGAACTGAAGGAAAAGGCGCCGGCCCTGATGGCCATGAGCAGCGATGCCGCGCCCGATCCGGTGCTCGATGACCCGGCAACCGGGGCCGCAGAGCCCGTTGCGCGCGCCGCGGCCCCGGCTGCCGCGGCGCCGGCACCGTCCAGCGGGG
>SKHK01000233.1 GCA_007117005.1 Paracoccaceae bacterium | reverse complement strand
GATGTGGCACGGCTGGACGCGCCGCCCGCGCCCTATCACCTGGGGTTCGTGCTGGGCCCGCGGGTCAATGCCGGCGGGCGCGTCGGCGCGGCCGACCTGGGGGCCCGCCTGCTCAGCACCGCCGATGAAACCGAGGCGCAGCACCTTGCCGCGCGGCTGGACGCGCTCAACACCGACCGGCGCGAGATCGAGGCCGCGGTGCGCGAAGCGGCCCTCGCCCAAGCCGAATCGCGCGGCACCGATGGCCCCCTGGTCTGGGCGGCCGGCGAGGGCTGGCACCCCGGCGTCATCGGCATCGTGGCCGCGCGGCTGAAAGAGGCCACGAACCGCCCCGCCGTGGTGGTGGCGCTGGACGGGGCCGAGGGCAAGGGGTCCGGCCGCTCGGTCACCGGGGTCGATCTGGGCGCGGCAGTGCAACGGCTGGCGGCAGAGGGGTTGCTGATCCGCGGCGGCGGGCACCGGATGGCGGCGGGGCTGACCGTGGCGCGCGGGCAGCTCGAGGCGGCAATGGACCGGCTGGGTGCGCTTCTGGCGCGACAGGGCAGCCAGCGCGAGGGGGCGGGCGATCTGCGGCTCGATGGCCTGCTGATGCCCACGGCCGCGACGACCGACCTGATAGAGACACTGGAACGCGCGGGCCCTTATGGCCAGGCGGCCCCTGCCCCGCGCTTTGGTTTTGCCGCGCTGGCGGTGCGCGATGCGCGCCCGGTCGGCGCGGGTCATCTGCGCCTGCGCCTGGCAGACACCACGGGCCCCGCGCTGGACTGCATCGCCTTCAACGTGATGGACAAGCCACTGGGCCAGGCCCTGTCCCGCGCCGGGGCGCAGCGTTTTCACGTCGCCGGGCGTCTGGAGATCAACAGTTTCGGCGGGCGAAACCGGCCGCAACTGCGCCTGGAGGATGCCGCGCCGGCCTGACGAGGCCGGGGGGCGCGGTCGCGCAGGGTGTTTGTTTTCAGGCACCTCGCAAAACTGCGGGAAAACGTCAAATCCCTCTTGCACGGCTCAATCGGCTTCTCTAAATACTGCCGCACTGCCAGCGTGGCCCGTTCGTCTATCGGTTAGGACGCCAGGTTTTCAACCTGGAAAGAGGGGTTCGATTCCCCTACGGGCTGCCATTTATTCCCCTTAATCTATTGATTTAAAACGGAAAAATGACCTCGCCGTTGATCTGCCCCACCATAAATCCCATCAGTCGGATTCGGTGGTAAGGTGGGATTTGGTGGGGCGGGAAGACCAGAGGCGGGAACCCGAACGGCCCGCTTCGAAAAGGGGGAAAGCGCATTGCAAAGCTTGCCGACATGACATGGAAAAGTCTGGCAGGCCTCTTGGACCGCCGCGGCGCATACAGCGAACCCGACATCTGGGAATGCCGCGATTACCGCCCGGATCGGGCGTCGGAAATGTGGGTGAATGCGGTCGTGAACAAGGTTTGATCGTCGGATCGGGGTTTCGGGCTCAGGGGTCAAGCCACCCTGCCTGCACTGTATGCGATGTCACCGCCAGCGCCATCGTGGAATGTGCTGCCAAGGTCATCGTTATCCGCCAGGGCGCTGGTCTTGCCCTCGCGACCCGTCGTCATGTCGTGTACTGGCGCGCGCTTTCCGCAGCACATACGACAAGGGCTTCGAGTGCTTCGGCGGCCCATCGTCATGCAGTCTTGCGTTTATCGAGAGACTGAGAAATGGAATTTACCAACTGATCCTTCCGAAAAGGCTTTGGAACGACTGCCGCAAAACCGGCTTCTATGTAGTAGCTGATCTGCTCGGACATGATGTTGGCAGTCACCGCAATGACGCAAGGCATCTTCCGGCCCAGATCCAGCTCTCGTCGTGGATCTGCTTCAAGGCATCTGTTCCAGCCCAGCGCGGCATCGAGATGTCCAGCAGGATTACGTCGAATTCATGCTTGCGCCAGAGTTCGACAGCTTCAAACCCGTCATCGGCCAGTTCGTAAGACATGCCCAGCTGTTCGCAAATGGTCGATAGAACCGTGCGGTTCGCAGGGCTGTCGTCAGCAATCAGGACGTGAAGGCCAAAGAGCTTTTCCGCAGCGCCATCCTGGGGAATCAAGCTTTCAACTTCTGTTCTCTGGGGACCAGACAAAGGCGCCTCCATTCGGCCTTGACGTATAGTTACAAAACAATCGAACGCTGGACGCAAGATACCCATGTCATCAGGCTAGGCAAACAGATTCTGTTGTGTGAGACACTTTCTGCGGGCAGAGGGGGCACGGTTCGTCTGCGCAGGTTCCAGTCGATTTCTGAGATTTCCAAGTGGTTTACCACCCCGGTTACGCCGCTGGTGGCTTTCGTGTCATCAGGTTGAAGCGGGCTTGACCGGGCGTCTTCCTGTCAGGCGACGCATGCGGCCAACACTGGTTCCGGCATGATCGCCCTTCCATGGTTTTCATCCTGTTCGCAGCATCATGCCGCTGCGGCACGGAAAAACCACTCATTCCGGCTGTTCAGATGCGCAGTGCTGTCGCTTGATGCCGTGGTCAAGCCAGCATCCACTTCGGGGCGCAGATGGCCACATCCAGGACCAGCCCCCTCTATGTGCTCAAACCATCATGTGCTCAAACCATCGTAGTCAGGCTTCCCTGCCGATGAAAGAAGTCGGTCAAGCTGCTGGAAAACAATCAGAAAAGCCTGGCCAGAATGACGAATTGCGCCCGCACGGTGCCAGGGATCAGGAAGCGGTGCACATACCCTGTGCTGCGTCCGATGACGGCAGCAGTGACCGAGCCGCCACCCCGCCGAAATGAAGGCAGGCCATGTCATAGAGCCGATAGTCCAGCCAGGCCCGTTCACGGAACTCTTCCTCAAGCTCGGGCGCGAAATCCTCTTGCCAGGGGCGCGTGGTGTTCAGCAGGCCGGGGCGCTTGCCGCGGCGCCCGGTCTCCTGTTCGATCATCCGGACCGCCTGATCCAGCCGGTCAAGGGGCGCGATGAACCAATAGCGCGCGAAAAGCGCCGGAAAATCATCCTCCGAGCGCAGGCCGAAGACCCGGGAATAGTAATTCGCCCGGCGCAACATCTGCACGTTCAGAAACTTCATGTCGAAATCGCTTGGCATCTCGCCCTTTGGCAACAAGCCCCGCTTGACGTTGTACCGGACCCCGCTCTTGGCCGCTTCGAACGGGTCTCTGAGGATGCAGAATTTCCGATGCGGCAGTCGCTCCAGTTCGGGATAGCGCTCATGCAGATGGATCCCGGACACGTTGTAATGCCCGGCGACGCAGTCCTGTTCGGTCATCTGTGACAGGTTCAAGCGCTTCTTGCTGAATTCCGCGAACTTCTCCGGGTCGGTTTGCGGGTCGGTGCCAACATAATCGCCATGCACGGTGAACACGGACTGCAGGAAGTTACGAAACGAGGTGCCCCCGCATTTCGGCATATGATGAAACAGGTAGAACATCAGCGCCGTCTCTTCAAAACGGTGGTCATTTCACGCTCTGGCAGCGAAGTGACGCCAAGACATCCGGCATAGCCGCACCGGCTGTCACGCACCCGAGGCAACCCGGCCGGGACCGTATGGCGAGGGTCCATGCCTTGTTCCGACATTCGGAAAATCCTCCTGTTTGCCAGTCACCCTGCCATTACAGGTACAGCATACCATCCGGCAGGCGCAACGACGCATTGTCCTGGGGCGCCCCAGCCCCGAAGCCGGCAACGCGCATGACCCTTCCTGCAGGCGGCGGCGCCGGAGTGACGCCGCCGCCAGGACGCCTTAGCGGATGCCGATCGGGTGCACGCCCATCTGTGTCAGCCCCTGCCAGCGGGCCACCCCGACGGTGAACATGAATTCGGTCACGCCGTCATCGACCAGATCCTGGCTGTAGCAGTTCTGGATGTGATGCACGCCGTAATCGACCAGAAAGATCTGGTGCACCGGGAATACGATTTCCGGGTCCTCGAACGGCACGGCATCGGTGGCCCATTGGTCGGTGCAGACCACGGCCACGCCCTGTTCGGCCAGCCAGATGCCGGCATCGGCGGTCAGGCCGGGCGAGAGGCTGATGAAACGCTCCGGGTCTGTCTCGACCAGCGAAAGCCAGCCGGTGTGCACCATCACCGCATCGCCCGGGCGCAGATCGGTGCCAGAGGCTTCCAGCGCGCCCTCCAGATCCTCGACAGTGATCAGATGCCCGGTTTCGCCCGGAACGACATCGATCATGTCCACCCCGCGCAGGCCCGCGACATCCAGCACCACACCGCGCGTGACGATGGGCGGAATGGTCTCGATCCCGAAGACATTGACGCCTTCATCGCCGAAGACCTCGGTCAGCGGGGTGTCGTTGTACAGCATGTCGCCGCGGGTGATATGGGCGAAGCCATCGAAATGGGTGCCGACACCGGGCCAGGCCATGACGAATTCATCCAGATAGCGTAGCTCGTTGCGCCCATAGGTCATGCCGCCGGGCTGGGCGGGCATCATCACCATCGCCCGGTAGGTGCGCGGCGGATAGCCGGGCGTGTCCGGCCCGGTGACGACGGCCAGCGAATAGGTGCGCCCCTCGGTCACGGTCTGCAGGGCTTCCAGGGTCTTTTCCGGCCCCAGAAGGTTCAGCGCGCCCAGACGGTCATCCGGGCCATAGCGCCCGGGGCCGAAGCCTTCGGCCAGGGCCGGCATGGCACCCAGCAACAGCGCAGCCGCGGCTGCGATCGGTGTGGTGGTCTTCATGGATAGCTCCTCCCATTGCCGGCCGCCTGGTCCAGGTCAACCGATACGCGAGTGTCGCGCGGCGCGGGCAACCGGTCAAGTGGACAGACCCGCGCGCCGAATTCAGGGGAAAGGAAAATGCAGGCTTCTGTTGCCAGGTGCCTGCGAACCCCGCCAGACGCTGCTAGGCGGCTGGGCTTCAAGTTTCGGTTTGGTTACTGCTTACGCAGCAACGGCCACCGGAGCACGGTTGTCGTTGGCAACTGTACATTGTGCACCGATAACGGTGGTCGCTCACCGAGACAAAGCAAACCCCTTTAGACGTCCGTCGATCCTGTTTCGGCCCCTCTGTCCCCCAACGAAGGGTGTCTGGTGGAGCCGCCGGGTACCGCCCCCGGGTCCGATCCGCTTATTACGGGCGCGTTTATGTCCATAGCCGCCATTGCTGCCGGCAAGAGCAACATAAGGGGTGGCGCGCCCCGACTCAAGACCCCG
>SKHK01000251.1 GCA_007117005.1 Paracoccaceae bacterium | reverse complement strand
GGGTGGGTGGGGCGCGCGCCGGGCGCTGCCGGGCTCAGCACAGCCGCGCCCCGTCGGGCACGGCGCGCTCTGGCCCGATCAGGACGATCTCACCCGCCGCATCCGCCAGCCCCAGCACCAGCACCTCCGACCGCACCGGGCCGATCTGGCGCGGCGGGAAATTCACCACCGCCAGCACCTGCCGGCCCACCAGCCCCTCGGGCGTGTAATGCGCCGTGATCTGGGCCGAGGATTTCCTCTCGCCCACATCCCCCCCGAAATCGATGCGCAGCTTGAAGGCGGGCTTGCGCGCCTGAGGGAAAGGCTCTGCCGCCACCACCGTTCCCACACGGATATCCACCTTCAGGAAATCCTCGAAACCGATCTCGGCCGCCGGCGCCCCATCGCTCATTGCCCCAACTCCCGCGAGCGCGCCGCAGCCGCAGCCACCGCCCGGCGCAAAAGCGGCGGGAAGCCCGCGCCCTCGTCCATCAACACCGCCAGCGCCGCCGCCGTGGTCCCGCCCGGGCTGGTGACATTCTCGCGCAGCACGCCAGGCGCCTCGCCGCTCTGCACGGCCAGCGCGCCCGCCCCGGCGACCGTCGCCCGCGCCAGATCCAGCGCCAGGTCGGGCGCCAGCCCCTCGGCCGCGCCCGCCGCGGCCATGGCCTCGATCAGATGAAACACATAGGCCGGGCCGGAGCCCGAAAGCCCCGTCACCGCATCCATCTGCGCCTCGCTTTCCAGCCGCACCACCTGGCCCACGGCGGCCATCAGCGCCTCGGCCACCGCCATTTCGCCCGTGCCGACCCGCGCATTGCCGATCAGCGCCGTGATGCCCTGCCCGACGGCGGCCGGCGTGTTGGGCATAGCGCGCACGATTGCCGCGTCCTGGCCCAGCGCCGCGCCCAGCATGGCCAGCGACGTGCCCGCCGCGACCGACACGAACAGCGTGCCCGACGCCCCCAGCCCGGCCAGCACCGGCAGCGCCGTACCCATCATCTGCGGCTTGACGGCCAGCAACACCACCGCCGGCACCGAAGGCAGCGCCCCGTTCAGATGCACACCGGTGCCCGAAAGCCAGTCCGACGGGCGCGGGTCAATCACATGCACCGCCTGCGGCACCACGCCACGCGCCAGCCAGCCCGCCAGCAGCGCCGAGCCCATCTTTCCGCAACCCAGAAGCACCAGGCCGCGCCCGTTCAGTTCCTGCAGGTCCATGCCTCTCCCCCTTGCCATCGCGGCGCAGGTTAGGCCCGCCCGTAGGCCTGTGCAATGGCCAGCTTGACGGCATCCTCCGGGCTGCAATCGGCCCAGGCAACCAGTTGAAACGCGGGGTAGAACCGTTCGCAGGCGGCAATCGCGGTCTCTACCATCGCGTCGATCTGCTCCGGCGCGGCGACCTGCCCGCCGGTCATCAGCAGCCCGTAGCGCCAGACCATCAGCCGCTGCGCCGCCCAATAGGTGAACCCGCCACCCCAGACCATGTCATTGGCCAGGTTCAGCACGCCCATCACCTCGGCCATCCGGTCTTCCGGCGGCTCCATCTCGAAGGTGCAGATCAGGCGCAGCGTCTCGTCCCGTCCGGACCAAGCCAGCGTCAGCGAATAGCTGCGCCACTGACCCTCGATCGCCATGGCGATCTGGTCATCGCCCATCCGGTCGAACTCCCAGGCGCGATGCTCGGCCAGGGTCTCGACAATATCGATCGGATGGATTTCGTCAGTCAGGAACTGGTCATTGGCAAGAGCCATGATCTGGCCTTTCTCTGCTCGTATCACCCGGCCGGATGGGCCAACCCACCGGCACCGCCACAAGGACCTGTTGAACAGCCAAGTGACAGGGTTTCATATGCTTGCCTCTCACTAGATATGGTGTGCCAAAAGCGAAACCCTGTAAAGAAAAAATTCCTGTGCACAACTTTGCGCGGGGCCGGTCGGAAACCCGGGCGCCCCCCCCCTGCGCGGCAGATCCGAAAATTCATTGACCGCCCGGTCAGCTTATGCCAGCTTGCGCGCCATGGGGCAGGCCGCGGGGAGGCGCCGCCCCAGATCGCAGCAAAAGGGGAGGGCGTAGCCATGACGGCATCCGACACGGTTCTGGTGGTGCAAGACGGCGGGCTGCTGCAAATCACGCTCAACCGTCCAGACCGGCTGAACGCCTTCACGCCAGATATGCATCTGGCCCTGCGCGCCGCACTGGAGCAGGCCGCCAGCTCAGAAGTGCGTGCAGTCCTGCTGACCGGCGCGGGCCGGGGTTTCTGCGCGGGCCAGGACCTGGGCGGGCGCGACCCGCGCCAGGGCGAGCGCCGGGATCTGGGCGAAACCATCGGCACCTTCTACAACCCGCTGATCCGGCAGTTGCGCGGCCTTGCCAAACCCGTGATCTGCGCCGTCAACGGCGTGGCGGCGGGCGCAGGGGCCAGCGTCGCGCTGGCCTGCGACATCGTGCTGGCCGCGCAATCGGCGCGATTTATCCAGGCGTTTTCCAAACTGGGGCTGGTGCCCGATGCCGGCGGTTCCTGGTCCCTGCCCCGGCTGGTCGGCGAGGCGCGCGCCAAGGCCCTGGCCCTGACCGCCGAACCCATCGACGCCGAAACCGCCGCCGCCTGGGGCCTGATCTGGAAGGCCCTGCCTGATGACGCCCTGATGACCGAGGCCACGGCCCTTGCCCGCCGCCTGGCCGAGGGGCCGACCCTGGGGTTGGGGCTGACCAAACAGGCCATCCAGGCCGCCGCCACCCAGGACATGGACGCGCAGCTTGACCTGGAACAGCGCCTGCAACGTCAGGCCGGCTACAGCGACGATTACGCCGAGGGGGTAACCGCCTTTCTGGACAAGCGCCCGCCGGCCTTTAAGGGGCGCTGAGCAATGACACCGCAAGCCCTTGCCGAAGCCAGCGCCGCCGCCATGTGGGCCGAGGACCGCGCCTCGAAACATCTGGGCATGCAGATCGATGCCGTGGGCCCGGGCACGGCCTCCCTGTCCATGACCGTCGCGCGCGAAATGACCAACGGCCATGACCTCTGCCATGGCGGGTTCATCTTCACCCTTGCCGACAGCACCTTTGCCTTTGCCTGCAACAGCTACAACCAACGCGCGGTGGCGCAGATGGTGCAGATCACTTTCATCGCGCCGGCTTTTCACGGCGACCGGCTGACCGCCACGGCGCAAGAGCTGTCGCGCCGCGGCCGCGGCGGCATCTACGACATTGCTGTGACCAACCAGAAGGGAGAGCAGATCGCCGTCTTTCGCGGCCATTCGCGCACCGTCAAGGGCACGCTGCTGCCCGCCCCCACCGAGTGAGGAACAGCATGGAAGACCTCTCCCCCCGCCCCGGCGACCTGGACGCCATCGAGACCGCCTCGCGCGATGAGATCGCCGCGCTGCAGCTGGAGCGCATGAAATGGTCGCTGAACCATGCCTATGCGAACTCCGCCTTCTACCGCGCCCGCTTCGACGCCCATGGCGTGCACCCCGATGACCTGCACAGCCTGGCCGATCTGGCGAAATTCCCCTTCACGGTAAAGACCGACCTGCGCGACAATTACCCCTTCGGCATGTTCGCCACCCCGCGCGAGCAACTGGTGCGCATCCACGCCTCCTCCGGCACCACTGGAAAACCCACCGTGGTCGGCTACACGGCGCGCGACATCGACACCTGGGCGCAATGCGTGGCGCGCTCGATCCGCGCCTCGGGCGGCCGGTCGGGCGATATCGTGCATGTCGCCTATGGCTACGGGCTCTTCACCGGGGGTCTGGGGGCGCATTACGGGGCGGAAAAGCTGGGCTGCACGGTGGTGCCCATCTCTGGCGGGATGACTGAACGGCAGGTCACGCTGATCCAGGATTTCAAGCCGCGCGTGATCATGGTCACGCCCAGCTACATGCTGTCGATCCTCGATGAATGCCACCGCCAGGGGATCGACCCGCGCGACACGTCGCTCGCCGTCGGCATCTTCGGCGCCGAGCCCTGGACGAACGCCATGCGGTCCGAAATCGAGGCCGCCTTCGACATGCACGCGGTCGATATCTACGGCCTGTCCGAGGTCATGGGGCCGGGCGTCGCCAATGAATGCGTGGAAACCAAGGACGGGCTGCACATCTGGGAAGACCATTTCTACCCCGAGGTCATCGACCCGGCGACGGGCGCAGTGCTGCCCGATGGCGAGATGGGCGAGCTGGTCTTCACCACGCTGACCAAGGAGGGGCTGCCGATCATCCGCTACCGCACGCGGGATCTGACGCGGCTTCTGCCCGGCACGGCGCGCTCGATGCGGAGGATGGAAAAGATCACCGGGCGCTCGGATGACATGATCATCCTGCGCGGGGTCAATGTCTTCCCCACCCAGGTCGAGGAACAGATCCTGAAATGCGCGGGGCTCGCGCCCCATTTCCAGATCGAGCTCACCCGCTCGGGCCGGATGGACGCGATGACCGTGCACACCGAATCCACCACGGCCGCCGCCGCGCCCGAGGCTCGCGACGCCTCGGCCCGCGAACTCGCCCATCACATAAAAAGCGTGATCGGCATCTCGGCCCGCGTCATCGTCCACGAACCCGGCGGCGCGCCCCGCTCCGAGGGCAAGGCCAAACGCGTCGTCGACAACCGCCCGAAGGAAAGCTGAGCCGAAAACCGCCCGCCCCTTCATTTTGCCCAAAATACTCTGGGGGGAGAGGGCCGCAGGCCCGAGGGGGGCAAAGCCCCCCCTGACGCAAGGATTCGGGCAAAGCCCTCCTTGTCTGAAAGCCTTCGGGAAAAGCCCCCGGATCAATGGCCTGGGGGCCAATACCCCCGCCGCCTGACCACCAAGGGAACACGGAACACCGCCATGGCCCGCCCCCGCGCCGAGGATTTCCCCGAAAAGCAGCGCGCCATCCTGGCCAGCGCGGCCGCCGTGCTGGGCGGCGAGGGGATAGACAAGGCCAGCATGGCCGCCATTGCGCGGCGTGCGCAGGTCTCCAAGGCGCTGCTCTACCACTATTACCCGGGCAAGGATGCGCTGATCTTCGCCATCATCCACAGCCATCTGGTCCGGCTGGACACCGCCGTCGCGCAGGCCGACGACCCCGCCCTGCCCGCGCCCGACCGGCTGCGGCGGCTGATCCATGTGGTGCTGGAGACCTACCGCGACGCCGATGACGCGCATCGCGTGCAGCTTGACGGCACCGCCACCCTGCCCGCCGATCAGCGCGAGGCGATTCACGCCATCGAACGCCGCATCCTGCGCCGCTTCGCCACCGTCCTGCAGGCGGTCAACCCCGCCCTTGCCGGGGGGCCGATGCTGATGCCGGCCACGCTTTCGCTGTTCGGGATGCTGAACTGGGTCTACATGTGGTTCCGCGAAGGCGGGCCGATCACCCGCGCGGACTATGCCGACCTGGCCAGCGACCTGATCCTGCACGGGCTGACCGGCCTGCCGGAACGGCGGGCGTGATCCGGCCGCACCCCTTGCGCGGCCCATCCCGCCGCGCCACAGTCCGGCCATGACCACCGCACCGATCCTGCAGGACCGCCTGCCCTTTCACGCCTGGATGGACCCCCGCCTGGCACGCCTGCCCGGCATCCAGCCGCTGGCCGCGGGCGAGGACTGGCTGCGCCTGGACGAAGTCTATGCCCCCCAGATGGCCGAGCGCGAGCGCCTGATCGCCACCATCCCGGACAAGGTCCACGCCCTGACCCCGCCTGCAGTCGAACCGGCGCGCGAGCTTGCGGCGCTGATCGCCCAGCGCTTGCCCGGCCTTGGCTTTACCCGTCAGGCGGGCGGCTGGCGCTGCCCGGATGGTCGACAGGTGGACGACGACCCTGCCGCGCCGCTGTTGACGCTGGGCCGGCTGGTGCAGGAGGACCTCTGCATCCTGCAACCCGGTCCGAAGGACAGCCACATCCTGACCGGCGCCATCCTGTGCTTTCCGGCCAGCTGGACGCTGAGCCAGAAGATCGGCCGCAGCCTGATCGGCATCCACGCCCCGGTCGATGACTACGACCCCACCATGGCCCGGCGCGTGCAGCGGCTGTTCGATGCCATCCACCCCGACCGCCCGCTGTGGCGCGCCAATGCGCTGGCCTATGCCGACCCCGCGCTTTACCAGCCCCGGGACGAAGGCACGCCGCATCCGCGTTCCGACCCGGGCCACGGCTACATGCGGTCCGAACGCCAGTGCCTGCTGCGCCTGCCGCAAACCCGCGCCGTGGTCTTCACAATCCACACCTTTCAGGTGCCCCGAACCAGCCTGAGCGCCGAAGAAAACGCCGCCTACGAGAGGCGCCACGCCCAACCCGCCGACTGAACGACCATCCCGGCGTTTTCCCCTTTCCTAACCCCGCCCGCCCGCATACATCTGCGAAATGCGCATTCTGTTTCTGGGCGATGTGATGGGCCGAGCCGGGCGGCAGGCGGTGACCGAAAGGTTGCCCGCCCTGCGGCGCGACTGGGGTCTGGATTTCGTGGTGGTCAATGGCGAGAACGCCACCGCCGGGGCGGGCATCACGCCGGAGCATGTGAAACTGCTGTTCGATGCCGGCGCCGATTGCGTGACGCTGGGCGACCATGCCTTTGACCAGAAGGCGCTGATTTCCTTCATCGACAGCGAACCCCGCCTGCTGCGCCCGCTCAATTTCTCCAAGGTCGCGCCGGGTCAGGGCGCGCGGCTTTTCACCCTGGCTGACGGACGCCGCGTGCTGGTCGCGCAGGCGCTGGGGCAGGTCTTCATGAAACGCCCCTTCGATGACCCGTTTTCGGCGCTGGAGCCGGTGCTGCGCGCGCACCCTCTTGGAGGGCAGGCGCAGGCCGTGGTCGTCGATGTGCATTGCGAGGCCACCAGCGAGAAGATGGCGCTCGGCCATTGGTGCGACGGGCGCGCCAGCCTGGTGGTGGGCACGCATACCCATGTGCCCACGGGCGATGCGATGATCCTGCCCGGCGGCGCAGGCTATCTGACCGATGCCGGGATGTGCGGCGATTATGACAGCGTGATCGGCATGCAGAAGGACGAACCCCTGCGCCGCTTCATCACCGGCATGCCCTCGAAAAGGTTCGAGCCCGCAGCGGGCGAGGCCACACTGTCCGGCGTCTTCGTGCAGACCTGCGACCGCACGGGCAAGGCGCTGGCCATCCACCCCGTCCGCCATGGTGGCCGTCTGACCCCCAGCGCCCCGCCCGCCCCGGGCACAGGCACGGGCACGGGCACCGCGTGATGAACCCGCTTCCCGCCTACGCCACGCTGCTGGTCATCGGCGCCACCTGGGGGCTGACCACGCCACTGATCAAGATGGCCACCGGCGCGGGCCACGAGGCACCCGGCATCGCGCTGTGGCATGTGGCGCTGAACCTGGTGCTGATGGGCGGGTTTCTGGCGCTGACCGGGCGGCTGCGCGGCCTGCCGCGTGATACGGCCTCGCTGCGGCTGTATGCGGTCTTCGGTCTGTTCGGCATCGCCTTGCCGCAATGGGCCAGCTATTCGGCCACCACGCATCTGCCCGCCGGCATCACCTCGATCGTCGTGTCGCTGGTGCCGATCCTGGCCCTGCCGCTGGCGCTGGCTATCGGCACCGAACGCTTCAGCACGCGGCGGCTGACGGGTGTCCTGCTGGGCGCCGCGGCCATCGTGCTGATCGCCGCGCCGGGCGCCGGCAGCCTGCCCGCGCCGGAACTTTGGGTCTGGGTGCTGGTCGCCGCGCTGGCGCCGCTGTTCTATGCCGTCGAAGGCGCGGTCGTCTCGGCCTCGCGCGCGCCGGGGGCAGACCCGTTCCAGCTGCTGTGGGGCGCCTCGCTGGTGGCGCTGATCGTGCTGGTGCCGATCAATCTGATTCTCGGCAGCGCCACCTCGCCCCTGACCCGGCCTGCGGGCTTCGCCCCGCTGATCGCCGCCGGCGTGCTGTCGATGGCGGCCTTCACCGGCTACATCTTCGTCCTGCGCCGCTGCGGGGCGGTGTTCGGCGCGCAGGTGGCCTATCTGGTCACCGGCGCCGGGGTGATCTGGGCCATGGTCCTGCTGGGCGAACGCTACCCGCCCGTGGTCTGGCTGGCGCTGGCGTTGCTTTTTGCCGGGCTCTTCATGGTCCAGCCCCGCCCGCAACTACTGCCCCTGCCCCAGACACGACCGGAGACGCGCCATGTTCGGTCTTGACCTGACCGCGGACGGGCAGGCCTTTGCGGCCATGGCCATCGTGCTGGGCATGTTCATTCTTTTCGTGCGCGAGGTCTTTCCGGTCGAGGTCACCGCCCTGACCGGCGCGGCGCTGATGCTGGCCCTTGGCATCCTGCCGCAGGCGCAGGCGATGGATGTCTTCGCCAACCCCGCGCCCTGGACGATTGCCGCGCTCTTCATCATCGTCGGCGGGCTGGTGCGCACCGGCGCGCTGGCCGCGATTTCCAACGCGGCGGCGCGCAATGTGACGAAACGACCGTTGCTGACGCTGGCGGGGCTGACCTTGACAGCGCTGGGCCTGTCGGCCTTTGTCAACAACACGCCGATTGTGGTGGTGATGATCCCCATCTTCATCCAGCTTGCCCGTGCGCTGGGGGTGCAGCCATCGAAGCTGTTGATCCCGCTTAGTTATTTTGCCATCTTCGGGGGCACGATCACGCTGGTCGGCACCTCGACCAACCTGCTGGTCGATGGCGTGGGCCAGCGCGCGGGGATGGAGCCCTTCGGCATTTTCGAGATTTCCGGCGTGGGTCTGATCATGGCGCTGGTGGGGGTGACCTATCTGGCGGTCTTCGGGCGGTTTCTGCTGCCCGATCGCACCTCGATGAGCGCGCTGACCAGTGACCGCGCGCCGATGAAGTTCTTTACCGAGGTCGCCCTGCCCGAAGGCTCCAGCCTGATCGGCCGCCCGCTGGCCGAGGTGGACCTGTTCAAGCGCGGCGGCGCGCGGGTGATCGACGTGCTTCGCGGTGATGCCTCGCTCCGGCGCGACATGGGCGGCGTGGTGCTGCAGACCGGCGACCGCGTGGTACTGCGCACCCAGATGGCCGAGGTGCTGGGCCTGCAGGCCAACCCCGAGGTGCGGCTGGTCGATCAGCTGTCATCGGTGCGCACCCAGACGGTGGAGGTGCTGATCACCCCGGGCTGCCGCATGATCGGCCGCTCGCTGGGCCAGATGCGGCTGCGGCGGCGCTATGGCGTCTATCCGCTGGCCGTGCATCGCAGGAACCAGAACATCGGCCGGCAACTGGACGATCTGGTGGTGCAGGTGGGCGACACGCTGCTGCTGGAGGGCGCGGCAGAGGATATCCAGCGCCTTGCCAGCGACATGGATATGGTCGCCGTCACCCAGCCGTCGGAACGCGCCTATCGGCGCAGCCACGCGCCGCTGGTGATCGGCACGCTGGCGGTGGTGGTGGGGCTGTCGGCGCTGGGGATAGCGCCGATTCATGTGCTGGCGCTGTTCGGGGTGGTCTTCGTGCTGGTCACCCGCTGCATCGACGCGGACGAGGCGTTTTCCTTCATCGACGGCCGGTTGCTGGCGCTGATTTTCGCCATGCTGGTAGTCGGCGCGGGGCTGGAGGCATCGGGCGCGGTGGAACGTATCGTGGGCGGGCTGGCGCCGCTGCTGGCCGGGCTGCCGCCGCCGCTGCTGATCCTGGCGGTCTACGGCATGACCTGGGTACTGACCGAACTGGTCACCAACAACGCCGTGGCGGTGGTGGTGACGCCCATCGCCATCGGGCTGGCGCATGGGCTGGGGGTTGACCCCCGCCCGTTGGTCGTGGCGGTGATGATGGCGGCCTCGGCCAGTTTTTCCACACCGATCGGGTATCAGACGAATACGCTGGTCTATGGGCCCGGCGGCTATCGCTTCACCGATTTCATGCGCGTGGGCATCCCGCTGAACCTGCTGGTGGCGGGCACCGCGGCGCTGGTCATCCCGTGGTTCTTTCCGATGTAGCCCAAAGGCAGCGTGACCGGCCCGTCCTGAAAGCCCCCCGCAGGCCAAACCAGGGTGCGCCGGGACGCCCGCGCCCCGAACGCCTCAGCCCCGTCAAAGCCCAAACCTGGCAAGAACCGGCCCGGCAAAAGCCTGCCCGCTCGAATTCAAGGCACCCGCAGGGCCGCAGCCTCTATCCGCGGCCGGCAAGCCCTACACATCCAGCGTCATCACCACCTGGACGCCCAGCGCGCCGAAGCCGTTGAAGCGGGTATTGGTGACGACCGAATAGGCGCCCATGCCCTGCATCAGCAGGAAATCGCCTTCCTCCATGTCGCCCGGCAGCAGCAGGTCGCCCGGCAGGCGGTCCACGCTGTCACAGGTCGGCCCGAAGACCACGCGCGCCACCGGGGCGCCGCGCCGCGCCGTGCCATCGGGCGAAAAGACGGCCACGCGGTCCGTCGCTCCCATCAGCGGCATCTCCGCAAAGGCGCCATAGATGCCGTCATTCAGGAACACATGCGCCGCCCCGTCGCCACCAGCCCCGTCGCCACCAGTCCCGTCGCCGGGATCACGCAGCGCCTTGACGCGGGCCAGTGCGGCACAGGCATCGGCGACCAGCGCCCGGCCCGGCTCGCAGACCAGGGCCGGGGCGTCTGCCCCAAATACGGCATCGGTGACATCGCGGATGCGTGCAAAGATCGCCTCCAGCGCGGGCCGCTGTTCGTTGACGCGGTGCGAGGGGAAACCACCCCCTACGTTCAGCCGCGCCGGGGTCACATCGGCAGCGGCGGCAATGCGACCGGCTGCGCGGATGTAGCTTTCCCAGGCCGCCGGGTCGGTGCATTGCGTGCCCGGGTGAAAGGTCAGCGACGGGGTGTAGCCGGCAGCGGCGATCCGGCGCAGCAGCACGGCGGCAAGCTGCTCGGTCGCGCCGAACTTGGTGCCGAAATCATAGGCAGCGCCCGGCACCGGCAGCTTGAAGCGGGCGGTGATTTCCACGGGCGCACCGCCGGCACGGCGCTGGGGCACAGCGGCAAGAAGCTTGTCCAGCTCGCCCAGCGAATCGACGGAATAGGATGCAACATCATGGCCCACGGCGAAAACGATCTCATGGCGCGCGCGGACCGGGTTGTTGTAATGCAGCGCCGCCCCGGGGACGAGGCGGCGGATCAGGGCGATCTCCTCGGGCGAGGCGACATCGAAACCGGCGATGCCAGCGGCGGCCAGGTTGGTGATCACCGCTTCCTCGGGGTTTGCCTTTACCGCATAGGTCACCAGGCCCGGAAACCCGTCCAGAAACCGCCGGGCCTGCGCCTGCAACGCGGGCGGCGACAGAAACAGAACCGGGTCGAACGGCGCGGCCGTTCGCAAATAGTCGACGGGATCGGCCCAGGTGCCGTGCGATACGCCCATTGAAATGCCTTTCTGCCACAAAAGTGGCGATGTCTGCTTTGCCTGATCCCAGTGGCGGGGTCCTATGCCAGAATCGCGCATCTATGCGACAAATGCACCGATCAAAAGTCTGGATTCGCCGCCAAGGTCCGTCATAATGACAATTGTCTGGTCATTATGACAGGTGCCCCATGGATGAACTTGACCAAGGCATTCTGGCCGCGCTGTCTGTCGACGCGCGGATACCGCTGGCAACGCTGGCGCGGCGGCTTCAGGTGGCCCGATCCACCCTGCAGACCCGCCTGGAAAGGCTGGAGGCAACGGGCGCCATCACCGGCTATACGATCAAGCTGGGCGACGCCCTGCGCCGCGGCCGCATCCGCGCCAGCGTGCTGCTTACCATAGAACCCCGCGGGCAGGCCGCGATCCTGGCACGGCTGAAGACGATGCCCGAGGTCGAGCGCGTTCACACCACCTCGGGCCGGTTCGACCTGCTGCTGGAAATCTCGGCGGAGGGTACGGCGGCGCTGGACAGCGCGCTGGACCGGCTGGGCACAATACCGGGAGTGCGGGGATCGGAAAGCCTGATCCACCTGACCACGCGGATCGACCGCGCGCCGTAACACCCGCCACCACCGGCCCGCCCGCCGCGCAACGCAAAGAAATTAAGCAATTTCTTTGCAAGGCTTTTGCTTCAAAAGCCTTGATCCCGCCGGCAGCGCTGCGCGCTCAGGCACTCATCTGGTTGTGCTTGCGGGCAACGAACTGCTTTGCCGTCTCCACCGCGACAGCCGCGTCCCGGCAATAGGCATCGGCACCGATGGCACGGCCGAATTCCTCGTTCAGGGGCGCGCCACCGACCAGCACGATGTAATCGTCGCGGATACCCTGCGCGACCATCGTGTCGATCACCACCTTCATGTAGGGCATGGTCGTCGTCAGCAGCGCCGACATGCCTAGAATGTCCGGCTGTTCAGCCTCCAGCGCCTCCAGGTATTTCTCGACAGGGTTGTTGATGCCCAGATCGACCACCTCGAACCCTGCACCCTCCATCATCATCGACACCAGGTTCTTGCCGATGTCATGGATGTCGCCCTTCACCGTGCCGATCACCATCTTGCCCATCCGCGGCGCGCCGGTTTCCACCAGCAGCGGCTTCAGGATCGCCATGCCGCCCTTCATCGCATTGGCCGCCAGCAGCACCTCGGGCACGAACAGGATGCCATCGCGGAAATCATGACCCACGATGGTCATGCCCGCCACCAGCGCCTTGGTCAGAATGTCGTAAGGCGTCCAGCCACGCTCCAGCAGGATGCGCACGGCCTCTTCGATCTCGTCCTTCATCCCGTCATAAAGGTCGTCCATCATCTGCTGGACAAGCTCGTCATCATCGAGTTCGGACAGGATGATTTCATCGTCGTCGGCCATGGCGCCATTCCTTGCAAGATGCCCTGCTCGTCGGGATGCGCCAAATGCGGCAGTCCGACTGTTCCCTTTCCGACTTATGTCGGGTGAAAGGCGACTTGCGCGGCGTTTCGGAGCGATGGAATTGACATCATGTTTTCTTTTTGTTCTCATGCGCGCATGCCGTCTTCGCCCCGCCTCCTGCCACCCGTCGATCCGCACCGCCACGCCCGCGCGCGGGGCACGATGGCCCAGCCCGCACCGCGTTTTGATCCGCTGGCGCGCGAATGGTCCGACGACGGCTGGGACCTGCCTGAGGGAACACAGGACGTCCGGCGAGATGTGAGCGACGAGCGCCCGCGCAGCGTGATCAGCTGGAACCGGTCGCCCGATCTGGGTTTCGACCGTGCGCTGAATCCCTATCGCGGCTGCGAGCATGGCTGCATCTACTGCTATGCCCGGCCCACCCATGCGTATCTGGGCCTCTCGCCCGGGCTGGATTTCGAGACGCGGCTGATCGCGCGCGCCGATGCGCCGGCCGTGCTGGCGCGAGAACTGGGTCGAAAGAGCTACCGGGTGGCGCCCCTTGCGCTGGGGTCGAACACCGACCCCTGGCAGCCGGTCGAGGCTGAACGCGGCATTACCCGTGCCGTGCTGGGCATGCTGCGCGACTGGCGTCACCCGGTCACCATCACCACCCGCGCGGCGCTGATCGGACGCGATATCGACATCCTGCGCGATATGGCGGCGCTGGGTCTGGTGGAGGTCGGCATCTCGATGACGACGCTGGATGCGGGCCTTTCCCGGGCGATGGAGCCGCGCGCGCCGGCACCTGTGCGGCGTCTGCAAACCATCGCGGCGCTGCGCGCGGCCGGCATTCCGGTACGGCTGATGCTGGCGCCGGTCATTCCCGGCCTGACGGATCACGAGATCGAACGTATCATGACCGCCGCCCGCGATGCCGGTGCCCAGGCCGTCTGGTGGAGCCTGCTCCGCCTGCCGCATGAAGTGGCGCCGCTTTTTCAGGACTGGCTTGCCCGCCACATGCCGGACCAGGCGGGGCGGGTGATGCGCGCGGTGCGCGCCACCCGTGGCGGGGCCGACAATACCAGCCGCTTCGGCGCGCGCTTCCGGGGCGAGGGGCCTGAGGCGGCGCTGATCGCACGGCGGGTGCATCTGTGGCGGCGGCGCCTGGGCTATGCCGACAGGCTGCCCGCCCTGGACTGCACCCTGTTCAACCCGCCCGAGGGCAGGTCACCACCAGGGCGCGCGGGGAAAGCGGCCGGACAGGTCGGTGAGCAGCGCAGGACAAGGGCAAAGGCCGGAACAGGGGACGGGGACGACGACAACCAGCTATCCCTGTTCTGACCGGACCTGCAACGGCACGATCAAGCAAAGTCGTGGATAAGCAAAGCCGTGAACAAACAAAGGCACGGTCGCCAGCCGGACACCCGTGCCTTGGTCGGTTTCACTTGCTTGGCTCGGCTTGGCGCTTCGGTTAGCAGCGCCGCACGCGGTAGCGCCCGCGGCCGTCGGCATAGGCACATTCGTTGGTCGCCGTGTTGCGCGCGACCAGCGCGCCGGCGGTGGCCCCGCCCAACGCGGCGACGATGGTCCAGTTGGGGTTCGCGTTCAGCGCGCTGGCTGTGACCAGCCCCGCAGCGGCACCCGCCAGGCCACCGGCAACGGCACGTTCGCCCGGGGTCATCGTGTCGCAAGCCGACAGCGACAATGTGGCAACAAGAACAGCAGGCAGGGCAAGATGCAGTTTCATGACGGGTTCCTTCCGTGTTGTCCGGCAGGCAAGATCGCAAACATCCGGCCCCGAAAGCCGCTGCCGTTTCGCCACCATGCCGATACCTCAAGTCGTAAGGCAATAATACGGGAACAGGCAATCGGTTCCTTGCCGCCACACGCAAACCTGATGCCTTCAGGCAAGAAGTCGCCACCCCGCGTGCCCGTCCCCCTCGCCCGGGAACACAGGCTGACTGCCTTTTGTCATCGACGTGCTCGCGCGCCATGACCCCTTGATGAGCCGCGCAGAGCTACCGGGCGTTTTTGCGCGCAGGCGTCTCGCGGGCCTCGGCTCAGCCAGCCCGTCAATCATCGAAAAGCGCGCGCTGATCGGGGCTGATGCCGGCGTCTTCGCCCGCCTCGGAGTCATCCTCGGCCGCGCCCGGCCCGCCCGGCAGCGGCCGGCTGTCCAGAAGACCGGCCTCGCGCAGTTCCTTCAGGCCCGGCAGGTCACGCGCGCTTTCCAGGCCGAAATGATCCAGAAACGCCTCGGTCACCACAAAGGTCACCGGCCGGCCAGGGGTCATACGGCGCCGGCCCAGGCGGATCCATTCCAGTTCCAGCAACTGATCGATTGTCCCGCGCGATACCGCAACGCCGCGGATCTCCTCGATCTCGGCGCGGGTGACGGGCTGGTGATAGGCGATGATGGCCAGCGTCTCTATCGCCGCGCGGCTGAGGCGTCGCTGTTCGACCTGTTCGCTGTGCAAAAGCCAGGCCAGATCCGGCGCGGTACGAAAGGCGAAGGCATCGCCCGCGCGGGTCAGCACCACGCCGCGCCCGGCATAGCGACGGCGCAGATGGGCCAGCGCCTCGGCCACGTCGCAGCCTTCTGGCAGGCGGCGGGTCAGGTCGGCCATGCTGACGGGTTCGGCACTGGCGAAAAGCACCGCCTCGATCATGCGCTCCTGTTCGGCCAGAGGCGGGACGGGGAACAGCCCCGGCGTGGGGGGCGCAGGCGCATGCCCGCCGTCCTGCCCGCAGCCCTGCCCGCCGTCCTGCGTATCATCCATCATGGCTGCGCCCCCGTCCGGCGGCGCGACGCAGGCGCAAGGGGCCGAAGCTTTCGGCCTGGGTCAGGTCGACTTGCCCCTGCTTGGCCAGTTCCAGCGAGGCCGCAAAGGTCGAGGCCACGGCCGAACGGCGCCGTTTGCCCGGTGCCCGCCAGCCCGGCGGCAGAAATTGCGCCAGTTCCAGCCAGTCACCGCTATCGACAAGCCGCATGCGCAACCGCTCCAGCGCGGCCTCCAGCGGCAGGACATCCGGGCGGTCAAAGGCATAGGGGCGAAAGTCGTCGCGCGTGCGCAGCCGCGCATAGGCCTGCATCAGTTCCAGCAGACTGGCCGTGTACTGGCGCGAGCGGGCAATGGTGGCGGCCTCTGGCGCACCGCGGGCATGCACCTCTCGGCCCAGCCGATCGCGCGCCATCAGCCGCGCCGCAGCCTCGCGCATGGCTTCCAGACGCTCGAGCTGAAACGCCAGATGCGCGGCCAGATCCTCGGCTGAGGGGCCCTCTTCCGCCGGGTCCGGGGGCAGCAGCAGCCGGGATTTCAGATAGGCCAGCCAGGCCGCCATCACCAGATAATCCGCCGCAAGTTCGATGCGCAGCCCGCGCGCGGCCTCGATGAAGCGCAGATATTGCTCTGCCAGTTGCAGGATCGGGATGCGCCGCAGATCGACCTTCTGGCGCCGCGCAAGGGTCAGCAGCAGGTCCAGCGGCCCCTCGAACCCGTCGATATCCAGGATCAACGCCTCATCGGCCAGGCGCAGGGCGATGTCACCCTCTGCCGCGCCGCCCATGGGCGGGCGGTCCTGTGCGTCCTGTGCCACCATTGCCCGGTCAGGCCCCTGATTACCCCGTGAGCCTGTCAAGTTCCGCCTGCGCGGCGGCAATGTCAATCGGCTGGGCAGGCTGGCGGGCCGCCAGGGCGCGGGTGGCGCGGCCCAGCGCGGGGCCCACCAGGGGCGGCGCGGCCTCGGCCAGGGCCGTCATTTCCGCCAGATCGCCCGAACAATGCAGCGCCAGATCGCAGCCCGCCGCCCAGGCCTGCGCCGCGCGGTCCGCCATCGGCCCGCCCAGCGCGTTCATGCACAGATCATCGGTCATGAGCAGCCCGTCAAAGCCAAGGTCCCGGCGCAGATAGGCCAGCACCACCGGCGACAGCGTGGCCGGTCGGTCCGGGTCCAGCGCCTCGATCACCACATGCGCGGTCATGCCCAGCGCCATGTCCGACAACGCCCGCACCGGCACGAAATCGCGCGCCATCAGGTCGGCCAGGGGGGCACGGATGCGCGGCAAGGCGTGATGGCTGTCGCCATCGGCGGCGCCATGGCCGGGCAGATGCTTGATGACCGGCAGGACACCGCCCGCGAGCAACCCTTCGGCCGCCGCGCGTCCGGCATCGGCCACCGCCTGCGCGTCGCCCGGCCAGATGCGGCGCTGCAGGAACGGGTGCGTGCCGGCCGAGGCGACATCGATCACCGGCGCGCAGTTCCCGTCGATCCCGCAGGCGCGCAGTTCCGCCGCCATCAGCCGGTGACGCAGGCGGATCGCGGGCAGCCCGCCGCGCTGGGCGCTGGCATCGGGCCAGTCGCGCGCCAGCGGCGGGCGCAGGCGCTGAACGGTCCCGCCCTCCTGATCGACGAAAACCGGCGCGTCATGGCCCGCCGCCTGGCGCAGGTCGTCAGTCAGGCGGCAAAGCTGGGCCTGATCAACGACATTGCGGGCGAAAAGGATGAAGCCCCAGGGCGCGGCGCGCGCAAACAAGCGCTGCTCTGCCCGTGTCAGCACCGGGCCCGCACAGCCCAGGATCAGCGCAGCCAGGCTCACTGCGCACCGCCCTGGCCCGGCCGGCGCATCTCAGCGCACCAGAACCGGGATGCAATCGACCTGACGGTGGGTGAATTCCGCGCAGAAACGCCGCGCCTGCGGCTCGCCATCGAAGCCGTGCGCGCGCAGCCTGTAGAAGGTGCTGCCACCGGCCACGGCCTGCTCGATCACCCGGCCGCGACCGTCCAGCATGCCCGGAAACTGCTGCGAAAGCTGCTCCCACATCGCGCGGGCCTCGTCCTCGTCATCATAGGCGCCGAACTGCACCAGCCGCGTGCCCGGCGCCAGCGTGTCCGGGTCTATATCCGTGACAGCGGGGCCGGTGGACAGGCGCGTGGCGATGTCCTGCAGAACGGCTTCGGCGGTGGCATCGCCTGTCCCTGCGCCCGCCCCCGCGCCAGCGGGCTGCGCCGCCGCGACCCGG